>JBGGMQ010000771.1:0-4495 GCA_041287975.1 Verrucomicrobium sp.
AAAGACCACATCCAAGGGTGACGGTTCTCAAAAGCCTCATATCCGGGATATCGGAGTCAGGATTGCACTTATGGTAATTCTGAACGCGGTCAGAGTACCACGCGCCGTATTTCTGACCAGTGAAATATGACCAATCCGGCAATTCCCTTCACGAATCGGCCAATTTGAAGGCTCCCTCTATGACGGAGACCTTCGCAGGCTCCCCCTCTGTCAGTATGACTTCCACGATATCGCAGCGGGTGGGGATCTCCTCTGGCTTGTCGAGGAGACGCAGCCAGGCGCGGGCTCCTCGCAGCACCAATTGTTCCTTGGCTGAATTTACCGCATCGGCCGGGCGGCCGAAATCCGTCCGGGTGCGGGTTTTCACCTCCACAAACGTGAGCACTTTCCCGTGACGGCAGACAATGTCAACCTCTCCGCCCTTGGGTGCGCGGAAGTTCCGGTAAAGCACCTTCCGTCCCTGCTTTCTCAGCCACAGCACAGCGAGGTGCTCCCCCCACTCCCCTACCACCTTCGGATCCACACGCCTCCCGTCAGAGTTCTCCAAGGTCAAGCGTGAGCTGAGAGACGGGCGAGAAAGAGCGGCGATGAAGCGGGCAAGGGCCATGCTTACGGAGCGCCGCCAAGTGCTCCCGCGTGCCATACCCTTTGTGCTGGTCGAAGCCATAGTGTGGATATTCCTGAGCCGCCTGGCGCATCAAGCGATCCCGCGCCACCTTGGCGATGACACTGGCCGCCGCGATCGAAAGACTGAGGGCATCCCCCTTTACCAGCGCCCGGTGTGGCACAGGAAAGCGGGGAACCTGGGTGCCGTCAATGAGAACCGCGTGAGGTTGCGTAGACAAACCCATCACCGCCCTGCGCATCCCCTCCCAAGTGGCCTGAAGAATGTTGATGCGGTCGATTTCCTCCACCTCGACCATCACATGGCACCACAGGATGCCCTCGCAAACCATGAGTTCCTCATAGATGCGTTCGCGCTTGGGCTCGTTGAGTTGCTTGGAGTCATGAAGCTCCGCATGCGTGAAGCCGGCAGGTAAAATGACGGCCGCCACACTCACGGGCCCTGCCAGCGGTCCACGCCCCGCCTCATCCACCCCCGCCACCACGTCATGCCCTTCTCCGCGAAGCAGGGTCTCATAGTGAAAGGTGGGACGCTCCAGCGCAGGAGGTCGAACGCTTGCGACCTTTTTGGCGACACGCCGCCCTTGAGGAACCTTCTGTGCGACAGCCGTCGGGCGTACCGTCTTGACGGTACGAGGGCGGCGGGGTCCGGGTTCAGTCATGGTGCAAATGCGGCAACAGGTCGGGCAACGATGTAGACGGGTGAGCGCTGGATTTCAAGCGCGCCGGACTTGAAGTCCAGCAGTGTGTTGAAGGCCGTGAAGTGACGCGTCACTCCACCCATCTTCAGCGAATACTGCAAGGCCTGGCCTCCATCAAGCAGGGTTGCGTGCTGTAGATTGAGCTTCTGCGCCAAGGCTGTCACCTCGGAGACATTAAGCACCCCGCCAGTTCCGGAGAGTATGAAGACGATGTTCCCATTCTGTTTCATGCCCGCCAGTGCCCGGAAGGTGACCTTGTTGCCGTCGAAGTAGCGGTTCGGAGCGAGATCCACATAGGAGAAGACCGTGTGATTCTTCATGAGCGAGGGGTAGCCCTGAGACGCCTCTTGGAGAACGCCCGATGTTTCCTCAAAGAGAGACTTGGGCCCAAACCATGGCTTGCCTGCCTTCACGAAAAAGTAGCCCGACCAAGCCGGAAACGGCACATTGCGCTGCACCCCTTCATGGACCACCAAACCCAACGGCTTGCCTGCGGGATCCCGAAAATTGGCCGTGATGGCAAAAGCCGCCTGCTCAGTCGCAAGGCGCTCGCGAGCTGTCGTCAGGGCAAATTTTTCCTGGAAGCTCGTCTGAAAGTGGAACCGCTCTGGACTGAACTCCAGGACATTCACCGCTTCCCGCACCAGGAATCCCGCCAGTCTTTGTTTGAAATCGGTAGCCTGCCTGCGGATGTAAAGCGTGCGCCACGTCGCCCCCGGCGACTCATGTCGTTTCACCAGTGCCTTGTCGATTTCCGCCTGGGAGACGGCCGACACCTGTTTCCACGTTCCGGTCACCAGACGCACCTCCAGGGGCTGACGGGAGTCACGAAAGGCCAGAAACACCGCGGTGCTGCGCAGGTTGAAGACGTAGTCCACCGCCAGTATCAGGACAAGGCCTGCCACGAGCAGAAGCATAAGCAACCGCATCAGGCAACCTCGTCGCTTGGTCCGGGGGGATCGGGTAGCGGCGGTCACGCAAACACGCTACGCACGTTCCAGGTCTCCATCAAGTCTCTCGGCAGTTCTTGAAGGAACCGGGACGGGCGCTGTAGCACCTCACCATCCCGGGCCTGGTAGTTGATCACCGGATAGGTCAAATAAAGCTCATCCTTGGCCCGAGTCACCGTCACGTAGAACAATCGACGCTCCTCCTCGAGACCAGCCTCGCCCGATTCCTCGATGACGCGGTTGTTGGGGAACATGCCGTCTGTCAGCCACACAGCAAATACCGCATGCCATTCCAGCCCCTTCGCCTGGTGGGCCGTTGTGAGCGTCACAGCCTCAGAGTCACGTGGTGCCGTGGGTTTTTCATCGGTGTCCACGCCGCTTACCAATGCCAGCTGGCTGAGGAACTCGGCCACGTCTTTGAACCGGGTGCTGTAGTTGCTCAACTGCTCCAAGTCCTGTTTGCGCTGGTCAGCGTTTTTGAACTTGGTCTGCATGTAGTCGACATACACACCTTCCATGATGCTACGGATCATGGCCGCCGGGGCCATGGTCTGCCCATCAGCATCCAGCAGCTCCTCCAGTGTATAAGCCGTCTGCTCCCAGATTTTGGATGCCTTTTTTGGAGCAGGCAGCTTTCTCAAACACTCACCAAAGGCCTGCCCGGTTACCGGTCCCGCCACAGCCTCGCACTGCAGCCATGCCTGCCACATTTTCCCCGCACTAGCCGTACCCACCCCAGGGATGAGCCGCACCAGACGCAGGAATGAAACCTCATCCTGACGATTCACCACAAACTTGATGAAGGCAGCCACGTCTTTCACGTGTGCCTGCTCAAAGAATCTGAGTCCGCTGGTGATTTGGAATGGGATGCCACGGTTCGTGAGCTCCAGCTGAATTTCCAGTGAGTGGTAGTGAGCCCGGTAGATCACCGCGATCTCATTGAGGGCCAATCCCTCGTCGCGCAGCTCCAGAATGCGTTGCCCAATGAAAGCCGCCTTGGCGCTGGCATTGTCCAACGGCACCAGAGCCGGCAGGACGGCACGACCTTCCCTGGCAGGCAGCAGCGCCTTGCGGAACTGCCCCTGATTCACCTCAATGGCGCTATTGGCCAGATGCAGCACCTCAGGCACGCTCCGATAGTTCACCTCGATCTTGAAGACCCGCGCCTTCGGATAGCGCTGGGGGAATTCCAGGATGTTCTTCAAGTTCGCCCCGCGCCACGAGTAGATGGACTGGGCATCGTCCCCCACCACCATGAGATTGCCATCGGGCCCCGCCAGGAGCTCGATCAGTTCGCTCTGCAGCAAGTTGGTATCCTGGTACTCATCCACCAAGATGAACCGGAACGTACGGCGATAGCGGTCCAGGAGGTCGTCGTTCTCCTTGAAAAGACGCAAGGTCATCGTGAGCAGGTCATCGAAGTCCACGTTGTTCGTGTCCAGCTTTTTGGTCGTGTAGAGTTCCCGTAGCTTTTCGATCCCCTCCACCACCCGCTCAAAGTAGGGGTACTTTCCCGCCACGACCTCAGCAATGGTGGAACTGGTATTGTCCGCCAAGGAGAAGATCTCCCCCAGCACCTCAGGCTTGGGGAAGCGGTAGGTCGTGGTATCCACGCCACTGCTGGCCACGACAGTCTCCATGAGGTCCTTCTGGTCCTCGCGGTCCATGATGGAGAACCCCTGCCGAAGTGCTAAGCGGTCGCCATGCTTCCTCAACAACCGGTTGCCGATGGAGTGGAAGGTCCCGCCCCAGAGACGGTTGGTCTCGATGGGGAGCAGACTCCCTACCCGGTTCAACATTTCGCGGGAGGCCTTGTTCGTGAAGGTGACCAGCAGGATGTTTTCCGGGGCGATGCCGTTGTCCAGGAGGTAGGCCACCCGGTAGGTCAGCGTGCGGGTCTTGCCGCTGCCAGCACCGGCAATCACCAGCGCCTGTCCAGGAGGTGCCGTCACCGCCGCGAATTGCTGTTCATTGAGCTCGGCACGGTAGTCAATGCTGTGCGGGGCCGGGGAACCGTGAAGCGTGTAATCGCGGGACATTGCAAAGAGGCGGGAGGAGGCGAAACGGAAGGCCTGGAGAGCGAGGGGGAAATCGCACCAAACCATGATTCCGGCCTGAGGCAACCACGGGGGCCAAAGATTCCTTGGCCATACACAAATCTGGAAACCCAAATGAAGTCCAGTACGTACTGCATTTCCCCTTGCCCGTGGAACGGTGGCT
>JBGGMQ010000772.1:0-6646 GCA_041287975.1 Verrucomicrobium sp.
CGCTTCCGAAGAGAGTCAGCCTGAATCTGAATCCAAGCCAGAGCCAGAGTTGGAAGCCTCTCCATCGGCCCCGTTGCTAGAAGACCCGGCGCCCGAGACTCCAGACAAAAAGTCCGACGAACCAGAAGCTCCCCCCAAGGACTCTCTGCCACCCTTCCCGGTCATTTAGCTGTATTGGCTTGGGAGTTCGAAAAAAATGAGCCTCTGTGTTCTCTGTGCCTCTGCGGTAAATCTGCATTCCCGCGTCTCCACAGGATTCCCAGTTCTTGCACTGCTTTGGCTCTCTCTAAATTGCTGCCATGTGCTAGCAATAGGTTTGTTTGCAATTGAGCATCAATACCTTACCAAAGTTGTTCCAGCTTGTCGCTTGCGTAACTCCAGCTTCGATGCATAGATGGCTGTCCCGAGTCATGGGTCGCGGCAGCCCGCGAGAGCCCTCCAATGTCAGATCAAAAATCCTCGAGCTGGAAACTGGCGCTGGTAGCGTTGGGAGTGGTCTATGGAGACATTGGCACCAGCCCGCTTTATGCGCTGCGCGAGTGTCTGCACGGTCGGTTTGAGGAAGCCAACGAACTGACGGTACTGGGCCCGGTCTCACTCATGATCTGGTCGCTGACCATCATCGTGATGATCAAGTATCTCTTCCTACTCAGCAAGGCGGACCATCAAGGGGAGGGGGGCATCTTTGCACTCTACTCGTTGCTACGGCAGACCAAGGCAGGGCTCAGCAAGCGTGCCATTTCGGCCCTAAGCGTGATCGCCCTGGTCGGCGCAGCATTGCTGTACGGGGATGGGATCATCACTCCAGCCATCTCCGTGTTGGCAGCAGTGGAGGGGATAGAGCGGATCAGCCCGGGACTGCCCCACTGGGTCATTCCAGTCATTGCTGCGGTCATTCTACTGGGGCTCTTCCTCGTGCAACGGCACGGCACGGGTCGCATTGGGGGCAGCTTCGGCCCGGTCATGATCTTGTGGTTCACCACCTTGGCGGGGCTCGGCCTCTGGCACACGTTTGATCATCCCGACATCCTGCGGGCTCTCTCGCCACACTATGGTGTGAAGTACCTCTTCTACGAGGGGTTCCAGTCCTTTCACATCATGGGGACCGTGCTTCTGGCTGTGACGGGCTGCGAGGCGCTCTACGCAGACATTGGCCACTTTGGTCGGGAAGCCATGAAGCGGTCCTGGCTTTTCGCCGCCTATCCCGCACTGGTGTTGAACTACCTCGGTCAGGGCGGGTTGCTCCTCGCGAATCCCAAGGCCGCCGAGCACCCCTTTTACAGCATGGTGGAGGGTGGTTGGCTCATTCCGCTCGTCATCCTGGCCACCATGGCCACCATCATCGCCTCGCAGGCCATGATCACGGGTGTGTTCTCGCTGACCCAGCAGGCCGTGCAGCTCGGCTTCGTGCCGCGGCTCAAGATCGTCCACACCTCCACGGACGTCCGCGGGCAGGTCTACATGCCGCAGATCAACACCCTCCTCTGCGTGGCGTGTCTGGCCCTCGTCCTCTACTTCAAGGAATCCAGCGCTCTGGCCTCCGCCTACGGCTTGTCTGTCGCCTCGGACATGGTCATCAGCAGCATTCTGCTCTTCATGGTGATGACCCGCCTCTGGCAGTGGGCTACGTGGAAGGCAGCCATACCGATCGCGCTCTTCCTGCTTCTCGAGAGCGGCTACTGGCTGGGCAGTATTTTCAAACTCTTCCACGGTGCGTGGATCCCCCTGATCATCACAGGTGCCCTCTGGCTGCTCATGAAGACCTGGCGGGATGGGAGAGCGATCTTGATCAAGCGGGTCACCCGCAGCCTTGTGCCCGTGGTGCACTTGGTGGATGAGCTCAAGCGGGGCAAGATTCACCGCGTGCATGGCATCGGTGTTTTCATGTCCTCCTCCGGGGATGGTCTGCCGCTCGTGCTCCTGCATCATCTGAAGCACAACAAGGTGCTGCATGAGACGGCGATCCTGCTCACCGTGAAGTTCGAGGAGGAACCGTTTGTGGATCCCGAGCGCCGTGTGGAGGTGGTCGAGCTGCTCGACAGCTTCTTCCGGGTGATCCTGCACTACGGGTACAGTGAGAGCCCGGATGTGATGCGCGACCTCTGCCGCACGCTCAAAGACCGCGGGGTGACCCGGCTCAATGACCTGAGCTTCTACCAGAGCCGGGAACTGCTGCTCACCGACGGCAATGGCAAGATGGCCACCTGGCGGAAAAAACTTTTTGTCTTTCTCTCCCGCGTGGCCCGACCGGCCACAGGGTACTTCCAACTGCCGTCGCGGCAGGTCATCGAACTGGGAATTCAGCTTGAGCTCTGAGGTCTGCATCCCTGCTGGCATGAACCCTGATCCTACCGCGCACAGTTGACGAAGGAGAATTCTCCCGGACCCGCCAACTTCAATTTGGGCTGGGAATACTATGCAACACCACGACACGTCTAAAAGCTGGCCTCTGGCGCTCGCCGCCCTGGGGGTGGTTTACGGAGATATTGGCACCAGTCCGCTGTACGCACTGCGGGAGTGCCTGGGTGAGGGGAGGTTTCTGGCCACAGATCCGGTCACAGTGCTGGGGCCAGTTTCCCTCATGCTGTGGTCATTCATTCTCATCGTCTCCATCAAGTACCTGCTGATGCTGACGCGGGCGACGAACCAGGGTGAGGGGGGGGTGTTCGCGCTTCTGTCCATTCTCAAGCAGCCTGTGGCCGGGCTCAGCTCCAAGTCGATCAGCTGGCTGGGCCTCTTTGCCATTCTTGGCGCCGCCCTCATGTATGGGGACGGCGTCATCACGCCGGCGATCTCCGTGCTGTCTGCCGTGGAGGGGATGAAGGAAATAGATCCTCACTTTGAGCAGTACATTGTGCCTGTGGCGGTGGTCATTCTTGTGGGTGTTTTTTTTGTCCAGCGTCATGGTACGCACCGCATCGGCTCGGCTTTCGGGCCCATCATGATCGTCTGGTTCAGCGTGCTGGCGGTGCTCGGTGCGGTGAATGTGGTGCAGCATCCCGGGGCACTGGCGGCGTTGTCCCCCCACTACGGTGTTCGCTACATCCTGGAGCACGGTCATCACGGCATAGGCATCATGGGCAGCGTGCTTCTCTGCGTGACGGGGTGTGAGGCGCTGTATGCGGACATTGGCCACTTCGGTGCCACCGCCATGCGCCGCTCCTGGTTTTACCTGGCAGGGCCTGCACTTTCCTTGAACTACCTTGGCCAGGCCGGTATTGTGTTGTCGAATCCTGAGGCCCACGGGAATCCCTTCTACCGCATGGTCCCTGGTGGCTGGCTGGTCCCCATGGTCATTCTCGCCACCATGGCGACGATTATTGCCTCGCAGGCCATGATCACCGGGGTCTTCTCCCTCACCCAACAGGCGGTGCAGCTTGGCTATCTGCCACGTCTCAAGATCAAGCACACCAATCCTGACCAGCGCGGCCAGATCTACATGCAGCAGATCAACACGCTGCTGTGCGTGGCCTGTCTGGGCCTGGTGGTTACCTTCAAAAGCTCCGGTGCCCTGGCCGCCGCCTACGGTCTGTCGGTCTCCGCCAACATGGTGCTCAGCACCATCTTGTTCTTCGCCGTGGCCGTGCGGGTGTGGAAGTGGCCTCTCTGGAAGGCGCTGCCTCCCATCATCGCCTTCCTCCTTTTGGAGTGTGCCTATGTGGCAGGGAGTTTGACCAAGCTCTTCCATGGGGCCTGGATGCCCGTGCTCGCCACCGTCGTCCTCTGGGTAGTGATGAAGACCTGGCAGGATGGTCGCGCCATTCTCTGGCGTCTCGTGAAACAAGGGCAGCTTCCTACAGAGCACCTCATCAGCGAGTTGGAGAACAACCGCATCACCCGCGTCCGTGGCACCGGCGTGTTTATGAGTGGCACCGGCGATGGCCTGCCGCTCGTGCTTCTGCACCACCTGAAGCACAACAAGGCGCTTCACGAGCGGGTGGTGCTGCTGACCGTGCAGTTCCACGGGGAGCCGTATGTCACCCATGACAAGCGTATCCAGGCCTCCGAACTCGCGCCGAACTTTCACCGGGTCATCCTTCACTACGGTTTCGTAGAGTCGCCTGACGTGATGCGGGATCTCTGCCTCGCACTTGAGGTCAAACGGATCCACGACATGAGCAACATCAGCTTCTACCAGGCACGCGAACTCCTGCTTCCCACAGGGCGTGGCAAGATGGCCGAGTGGCGCAAGAAGCTCTTCGTCGCGCTCTCCCGTGCCGCCCGCCCCGCCACCGGCTACTTCGATCTCCCTCCCCGGCAGGTCATCGAGCTGGGCATCCAGATGGAATTGTAGACTGGATCTGCAAGATTTTGGATAAGGATTAACAAGATGGGTAATTTCCCCTCGGAACTAAAATCAGCGACAATGGCGTGCTACATTGAATGCTCGCCATCTGTCTCGAAGTGGTCTAGACCCTCTTGTTAATCTGCTTTGGAATCTTGTTAATCTTGTCAAGAGGCGTCGCCATCACCCCGAAAATAAATCCCTTTCCACGGCGGCTTTTCCCCCTATGTTCCGCCGCTCGCCCCCAGCAACTCTCCATTTTTGAATGAGCATCCAACGAGCGCTTCTCTCTGTTTCCGACAAGACGGGTCTTGCGGAATTTGCCAAAGGACTGTCCCTCATGGGCGTCGAACTCCTCTCGAGCGGAGGGACGGCCAAATTCCTGGCTGCGGAAGGCATTGAGGTGAAGGAAGTGTCGGAGCACACCGGTTTCCCTGAGCTGTTCGACGGACGGGTGAAAACCCTCCACCCGAAGATCCATGGCGGCCTGCTACAGCGGCGCGACTTGCCAGAGCACAAAAAACAGGCTCTGGAGCACGACATTCCCTGCATCGACCTCGTGGTCGTGAACCTCTATCCCTTTGAGGAAACGATCTCCAAAGCAGACGTCACGCTGGAAGAAGCCATCGAGAACATCGACATCGGCGGCCCCTCCATGCTGCGCTCCGCCGCCAAGAATTACCAGAGCGTGACCGTCATCACCGACCCTGCCGACTATTCGGTGGTGCTCAAGGAGATGAATCACAACAAGGGTGACACCAAGCTCTCCACGCGTGAGCGACTCGCCACCAAGGTCTTCCAGCGCACGGCGGCCTACGATGCCGCGATCGCCCGCTACCTGAACAAGGAGCAGGAGACCGCCAAGAACTTCAACCTCAGTCTGCCTCTCTACAGTGAGCTTCGCTACGGTGACAACCCCCACCAGGAAGCGGCCCTCTATGGCAACTTCGGCGACTATTTCGTGAAGTTGCACGGCAAGGAACTCAGCTACACGAACGTGCTCGATATCGAGAGCGCCGCCGCCTTGGCCCTGGAATTCCGCCGCCCCACCGTCGCCATCCTCAAGCACACCAATCCCTGTGGTGTGGGCTGTGCGGATGAAGACCTGCGTGAGGCCTGGGAAAAAGCTTTCGAGACGGACAAGCAGGCCCCTTTTGGCGGCGTGATCGTCACCAACCGCCCCATGACGCTTGGCCTCGCCAAGATCATTGGCGAGATCTTCACGGACGTGATCATCGCCCCTGACTACGATGCCGATGCCCGCGCTCTGCTGCAGAAGAAGAAGAACCTTCGCCTCATGCAGATGCTGCCGAACGTTGCTGAAGCCTTGGCCCAGCCCGTCCTGCGCTCCGCCCCCGGCGGTCTCATGGTGATGGACAGCGATCCTCGCGCCCTTGGCCTCGACAACATCGAGAGCAAGGTCAAGACCAAGCGTCCTCCCACCACGGAAGAGATCGAAGCCATGCGCTTCGCCTGGAGAGTGGTGAAGCATGTGAAATCCAACGCCATCGTCTTCGCTGCCCATGACCGTACCCTCGGCATCGGTGCTGGCCAGATGAGTCGTGTTGACTCCTGCCGGATCGCCATCTGGAAGGCGGCTGAAGCCGGTCTCTCCCTCAAGGGCAGCGCCGTGGGCAGCGATGCCATGTTCCCCTTTGCCGATGGCCTGATCGCCTGCGCCGAAGCCGGTGCCACCAGCTGCATTCAGCCCGGCGGTTCCATGCGTGATGAGGAAGTCATCGCCGCTGCCAACGAGCGCGAGATGACCATGATCTTCACCGGCACGCGCCATTTCAAGCACTAGGAAGATTGCGTTAGGAGTGAAGGGTTAGGAGTTAGTTAGATGTTATGAGGGGGGGGCGAGGCGTCCAGGCGAGGCCCCTCCGGATCATCATTTTCACCGTGAGCGCCTCCCGATCCTGACTTTCACACCTAACTCATAACCCCTAACTTCTAACCTCAACGCTTCCTTCCATGCTCTTCCTCGGCGTCAATATCGACCACGTCGCCACGCTTCGTCAGGCGCGGTATGCCACCATGCTGGACTCCCACAACGCGGAGCCCGTGCTGCTGGATGCCGCCCGTGAGGTTGAGGCCGCAGGAGCGCATTCCATCACCATCCACTTGCGGGCGGACCGTCGCCACATCCAGGACGCGGACGTGTGGCTCATGAAGCGCGAGCTGAAGGTGAAGCTGAACCTGGAGATGGGCAATACGCCGGAGATCCTGGACATCGCCCTGGCAGTGAAGCCTGACTTCGCCTGCCTGGTGCCTGAGAACCGGCAGGAGATCACGACCGAGGGAGGGCTCGATGTGCCTTCCCACGCCGCCGGGCTTAAGGAAACGACCCGCCGTCTCAAA
>JBGGMQ010000773.1:0-5816 GCA_041287975.1 Verrucomicrobium sp.
GGGAGCTGGTTTCTGACTTTGCATGGTTCGAGGGAGGCAGGTGCGCCGCCTCCCAATCACGCGGCCCTGCAGATCGATCCGCACAACGGTTCATTGCGCCTTTACAGGCCCGGCTAACCCCCAAACGCCCCTCCATGAAAAACATACGCTCAACCACCGGCAGTTCCGGTGGCAAGGGTGGCTTCTCGCTTGTGGAAGTCGCCATCGCTTCAGGCATCGCCGCCATTGGCATCATCATGCTGTTTGGTCTGCTCCCTTCCGGGCTGACCATGTTCCGGGATTCCATGACCGTCACCATCTCTTCACAAATTGCCCAACGGTTGATTCATGAAGCGGTGCAGACCGATTACGATGTGCTTGTGGGTGCCACTGGCACCGGGGGAGGGACGGCTCCCGTCGTGAAGCCCTGGCGTTACTTCAATGACCAGGGGGGCGAGGTTACTTCCCCCGTGGAAGCCATCTACCATGTTCATATGCGGGTGCTTCCCTCCAGTCACCTTCCGTCGACTGCCGCTGCGAACACAAACTCCTCTCTGGCCACCGTGACGGTACAAGTCGTCACGAATCCCTCGAACCGGTCCATCGGTCTGCGACCGAGCTCCGAAACCGATCCGCTGGCACAAACGGTGGACCCATCCTCCGGTCTCCACTTCTACACCTACAACAGCCACGTTGCCCGCGTCCGATGAGAACCCGTGCCTTTACTCTGCTCGAGCTGCTGGTCTCGATGACGATTGTCTCCATTCTCATGATCGTACTGGTCACCATCACCGGGCAGACCAGTGCCGTTTGGAAGGACACGACAGGCAAGTCCAACCAGTTTCGTGAGGCCCGCAATGCCTTTGAATCCATCACCCGAAACCTGTCGCAGGCGACGCTGAACACTTACTACGACTACTACGCTGCGGACGGTACTTCGCGCAAAGCGTCCGACCCCGCGACCTTCGTTCCAGCCAAGTATGGGCGGCAGTCGGAGCTTCACTTTCAGACTGGTCCTGCTGCGACGCTTCTGTCCGGCGGTGTGAGCAAGTTCCCCACCCATGGACTGTTTTTTCAGGCGCCGCTGGGTTTCACAGAGGATACAGGAAATGCGGGCTTGGAGAATCTGGTGAACACCTGGGGCTACTACCTGGAGTTTCGCGAGGACACGGACCGTCCTGCCTACATGCCCGCGACCGGCCGGTACCGCTACCGCCTGATGGAGTTCATGGAGCCAACGGAAAACCTCAAGGTCTACTCCGTCCCGGCCCAGTGGCTGCAGACTGTGGCTGGCGGCGCCCGTTCCCATGTGATTGCCAGCAACATCATCTGTCTCACCTTCCTGCCCAAGCTGCCAAGCCAGGGGCCGGCGGGTGACCCCAGGGTGGATCCGGACGGCTCCCGACTGGCTCCTGCCTATGCCTACGATTCTGTGACGCCTGGTCAGGCGGCGGCGGGAGCGGGGCGCAGCAGTCTGCACCAGCTTCCTCCTGTGGTGGAGGTGACCATGGTGGCTATTGATGAAGGCTCTGCAGTGCTGCTGGAACAGGGCTCAACTCCACCTGACTTCGGACTGAGTGGACTCTTCACGGACTCCACCTTGAGCAGCAGGAAGTCGGACCTCCAAAAACTGGAGAACAACCTCATCGATTTGAAGGTGAACTACCGGGTCTTCAGCACGGAGGTGAGCCTCCGGGGGGCCAAGTGGAGCCAGGACGAACCCAACTGAACACCTTGATCTTAGCTCGCATGCAATTTCCAAACCTTTCTCCTTTGGGCAGACTCTTCCGATCCCACCGCAAGGGCATGGCACTTGTTCTGGTGCTGAGTTTCCTGGTCCTCCTGAGCGCCTTGGTCCTGGCCTTCTTCGGCAGTGTCACCACTGAGACCAAGGCCTCGCGGTATGCAGACAGTGGCTCGCGGAGCAAGGACCTGGTCGAGACGACGACCAACGTCGTTATTGCCCAAATCCGGGAGGCGACGACGAGGGGTTCGAACATCGCCTGGGCATCCCAGCCGGGCATGATCCGCACCTATGGAGTGGCTTCAGGTGGCAGCAGCGGCGTTTCCAATGCCCCGCTGGCCTTCTACAAGCTTTACTCTGCGGAGAAACTTTCCTGGGTGCCGGCGGATGGGGCCTTCAATCCCAATGCGGATGTCCCGCTTACGTGGCATACGCAACCCGCCCTCTTTACGGACCTCAACCTGCCCGTCAAAAATGTCGCGGGCCGTCGCCTGTATCCCATCGTCGATCCCGATGCCAGCGCCGCTCCCAACCCCACGCAAGGGTTTTCAATGACGGGAGCTCCCGTCAAAGGGACGGGTGCGGAGGACAACCGGGCTCCCATGCCTGTGCGCTGGCTTTATGTGCTTCAGGACGGGAGACTCACCTCCCCAACAGGCAGTATGGCAGATGCCGTCACCTGGACAACAGGCGTGCCTACTGCTCCCACGAAAGAGAACCCCATCGTAGGGCGCGTGGCTTTCTGGACGGACGATGAAAGCACAAAAGTCAATGTGAACACGGCTGCGGGTGATGAGTGGGCCCTGGCCGCAACGGAGCCTGGAGCCTACTGGGACGTTCCTCATCTGTTCACAGACTTTGACAAGCAGAAGCTGGCCATGCGTCAGCCCGCCCAGCTGGAGTACCAGCGCTACCCGGGCCATCCCGCGACAACTTATCTGAGCGCGGTACTTCCAGGTCTCACCCGTGACCAGATTGGCACCATCGCCTCTCGCGTGCAGATGGGTGGCTCAAAGGGAGGAACGGTGTGGGCTCCGAACAAAGTGCTGCTCGACAATGACCGTCTCTACGCCTCCGTGGACGAGTTGATCTACAATCCCTCCCGCACCGCGCAGGTCGGTATTGATCGGGAGATTCTCGAGCGAAGCCGTTTCTTCCTCACTGCCAACAGCAGAGCACCCGAAGTGACATTGTTCAACACGCCTCGAGTTTCCATATGGCCGGTGCACAAGCTTGAGAATACAGCGGGGAACAAGTATCGCAGTCCGTTTGATGAACTCATCGCCTTCTGCGCACAGTACAAGATGGCGACGGGGAAGAAGGAGTATTTCTTCAAGAGGGATGACCCCCTTTCTGTGACCTCGGATCTTACGGGCATAGCGCGCAATGTGGAGCTCTATGCCTATCTGCAAGACCTGACGTCCCGCGAAATTCCTGGGTTTGGCGGAAAGTTCTCGGACAAATACACGCTGGATCGCGATCAGATTCTGACGGAGATCTTTGATTACATTCGCTCGACCAACTTGTTTGACGACAGCCTGGAGCCGCAATCTCTGCCGTGGACTTATCCGACAAAGGGCAAGCAGTTTACCAAAGGGAGGACGGCTGAGTCGAGCGGTGCCGTAGGCCATGGACAGGCAGCTCCCATCTACAGGGCTGATCCCACCAACCCCGCCGATCCAACGAAGGGTACAATGGGCTTCGGTCGCTTTGATACGATTTCCGAGGCTGGGCTTCACTTCATCTGCACTGCGGATGGTAGTGGCGATCCGGCAGCTTCAGATGCCACCAACCTTGCCAAAGTAGAGAGTAACAAGACGGCCAACCGGACTCTGACCCAGCCGCTCACCAATGGTGAAAAGCGCGTGGAGGCCATGCTCTTTCTGGAGTTGTTCTCAGCTACGCACGGCTGGACCGCACTTTGCCGGGACCTGCAGATCGAAGTGATCGGGCTGAACAAGCTTTCTCTGAAAGGGGCGGCGGACGGGACTGCCCAGCCACTAGGATTCCCGGCTACAGCGCGGATGCGCATCACCCAGACATCTGCCGGCACGATTCACGGTCGCGCCTGGGGTGGTTTGGGCGGCTTCCGCACCCACATGCGCGGCAAAGGGCTGCCAGCACGAGGAAACATGACCAAGGACGGCGCCTCAACCAACATGGACAACACCTACCCGTTCGTCAGTGCGCCGGTGACCATCAAGCCAGGGGCGGGGAACAAGAT
This sequence comes from Verrucomicrobium sp., assembly GCA_041287975.1. Classification (GTDB taxonomy): domain Bacteria; phylum Verrucomicrobiota; class Verrucomicrobiia; order Verrucomicrobiales; family Verrucomicrobiaceae; genus Verrucomicrobium. The sequence continues at coordinate 3,948 of JBGGMQ010000773.1, forward strand.
GATCCTTGAGGCTTCCGGGCCCATCACCATCAACCTTTATGCGGGGGGCACTGGCACGGTGAACTCCACGCAGCTGGTCCAGTCACTGCACATGAACTTCACCGGGCACACGGCCGTGACCGAGTTTCCTGCGCCGAAGCTGTGCATCGACGGTGCCAGTTCCGGTCAGACATGGATGCATGGAAATAACTCTGTCACCGCGGCGCGCAACTGGTGGACCTTTTCGCGGGATGGGGCCATCTCCGGCGGTGCTGCGCCCAACTATGGCCGCATCTACTACGTCGGGGAAGAGCCCGGCCGGAACACCAACCCTGCTGGCGGCGGGGAGGCGAGTGGCAATCCCATCCGCAAGGATGATGTGGTGCGCACCCTGGTGCCCTATCATGGGGACTACCGGTTGGTGGCGGCTCAGAAGGACATACCTGAAGGGGTGTTCAAGCCGCACCAGTACTACAACGACCTGACCAAGCAGCTGGCGCACTCCATGACGGAGGTGCTTGGCGCGGACATGATCTACGGTGCCACCATGCAGGGCAGACTGGTGAAAGGGGCGGCCTATGCCAGTGCCCGCAGGCCGGACGTGCCTTTCCGCGCCGATGCCGATGGCGGACCGTGGAGCAGTGACTCTGGCGACTTCGACACGGGCCTGGGTCCTGTGCCGGACGGTGCCTACATCAACAAGCCGGATGAAGGCAGTGCGTATGACGGCTCGGCCGATGCCATCCCGTACTTCAGCTACACGGAGCGTCACGAGACAGCCGGGCCGACGTTCTTTTCGCCCAACCGCCAGGTTATGTCGCCAGTCATGTTTGGCTCCCTGCCGACGCAAGTGAAGGCCAATGTCCCCTGGCGCACCCTGTTGTTCCGTCCCGATCCGTCCAATGCTGCGGCCACTCCGCCCTTTACTCACGTCGGCGCGCAGTCGCCAAAGGATCACCTGTTGCTCGACCTCTTCTGGATGCCGGTGGTGGAGCCCTATGCCATCAGCGAGCCTTTCTCCACAGCAGGAAAGATCAACATGAACTACCAGATCATGCCGTTCACCTACATCCAGCGGAGCACCGGTCTCCATGCCCTGCTGCGCAGTGAACGTGTGACGGCAGTGCCGCCCACGGTTGCCGGAAATTACAAAAACGGCACCGCCACCAATTTCCGGCTGGAGATTGACGCAGAGAAGACCCTGCAACAGTTCAGGGACAGGTTCGCGACAAACGACATCTTCCGTTCGCCTTCAGAGATCTGCGACTTGTACCTTGTGCCGAAGGGGGCCGAACTCAACGCCATGAAGGCGTACTGGAGCACCACGAACACCCTCACCGGTGACAACATGAAGGAGAGGCCTTATGCCACGCTCTACCCGCGCCTTACGACGAAGTCGAACACCTACACCGTCCACTACAAGGTTCAGGCGTTGAAGCAGGCTTCCCGGAGCCGGGGAGACTCCGCAAGTCAGTGGGCCATGTGGAGCGAGTCTTCCGACCAGGTGGCTTCCGAGTCCCGCGGCTCCAGCATTGTGGAACGGTACATCGACTCCGAAGACAGCCGTTTGCAAGACTACGCCACCAAGTCGGCCTCGGCGGCTGGCTACACACCGCTTGATGCACTCTACCGCTTCAGGGTCATCAGTTCCAAGCGGTTCTCTCCTTGACCTGCCTCCTCCTCCCGCGTGCTGGCATGCTGAAGGCGTGCCAGCACGTCACGGCCACCTCCACGTTGTTTTTTTAATTGTCGCATGAAAGTTTTCCCCTCCCGCCGCAAGGGCATGGCCCTGGTGCTGGTGTTGAGTTTCCTCGTACTGCTGAGTGCCTTGATCCTGGCCTTTTTCGGCAGTGTCACGACTGAGACCAAGGCCTCCCGCTACACCGATGC
>JBGGMQ010000774.1:0-2773 GCA_041287975.1 Verrucomicrobium sp.
CTGCCAGCGGCAGCAGCAGGAGCAGTTGCAGGGGCGACTGCTGGCGTGGTTCCAGGGGCGGCTGCCGGGGCTGCCGGTGTAGCTGGCGCTGCGGCGGGTGCGGCATCAGCCTTGGGGGGATTCTTGTTGAGTTCCTTCAGCTCTTTGTTGAGCCCTTTCACAAAGTCTTCGCCACCGTCAATGATAGCGCCTGCGGCAATGGACTTCAAGACGACGGCACCGGTGTATTCCATGGCGACGAGGCGAGGATATTCTTTGCCGAGGTCTTTGGCATTGATAGCAGCTGCCATGTTCTCGGGAAGGCGACGCTTCCACTCACCAGTCGAGCTGGGCCGGAGCACGACGATGGTGTTGTCTTTCTCAAGGCCCCAGTAGGCGATCTTGGCAGCCTCTTCGATCTTGGCGTCTTCAGTACGCTCATTGATGTAGAGAAAGACAATCGGGTCCTTCTTCTTGGCGGACTGCTTCTTCGCGTCCTCATAACTGAACACACCGAAGGCTTCCTTCGGGATGGCCTTGGCGGGCTCGTTCTTGGCGGCTTGGAGTCCAAAGGATGCCGCGATGAACAGCGTGGTAAGGATGGTGGATTTCATGATGTTCCGAAGGGGGAGTTGTGCTGAAGGGAGAAACTTGAACGCTTCCCATGGGTATTCTTTGCAGAAATTTAACCGAGGAATCGTTTGAAATCTCCCGACAAAAGGGCACTCAGCCCGTGTTGCAAGGTATCACCAGATACGGATTCGCCACCAGGAGTAAGCTTGTCAATCAACCCGGGAAGGATTTGAGCGAGGCCAGTCGCGGCTGTCTGGGTGTCGACACCGGCATCAGTGGCGACCTGCTGCACCTGGTCGTGGCCAAGAACCTGCACAATCTGATCGGCACTGACGGGCAAGTTTCGTCCTGTACCTACCCAGGAAGAAATCAGGTCCCCCAGCCCGCCTTGCTGAAACTTTGCCATCAGGCCCTCCAATCCGCCAGACTGGCTCAGCAGGGCTGCGCCAATCTGCAGGAGGTTGACACCACCCGGTGCAGCTTGTGCGGCACCGGCAGGAAGTTCGCTTTCCTCTCCAGGAGAGCCGCTTAACAGCTGATTCGCAAGATCTCCGAGTAGGCTCATGGTAGGAAGTGTGGGTTCAGAACTGTCATTCTGACAGGAATGCCTCCGCGAGGCAATGCCCTTTTTTCTCACCAAGCTACCACCAACCTGCAGACTCGAATCAGGAGAGACGGTTGCGGAAGTCTTCGTAGCCAAATTGACGCACCACGCTCAGGTCATCTGTCTCGGGATTGTAGGTGGCAATGTCCGGATGGGGTACGCCGTTGAAGGTGGTCGTCTTCACCATGGTGTAGTGGGCCATGTCTGTGAAAACCAGCTTTTGTCCGATCTGCAAGGGCTCCGGGAAGGAGTACGCCCCGATGACGTCCCCTGCCAGGCAGGAAGTGCCGCCCAGCTTGTAGGTGTGGGAGAATTCCTGAGGCATCCCGGCACCGATGATCTGCGGTCGGTAGGGCATCTCCAGGACATCCGGCATGTGGCAGGTGGCTGAGGTATCCAGAATGGCCGTTTTTTCCTCCACCCCGACAATGTCCAGCACGCTGGTGACCAGGTAACCTGTATTGAGAGCAATGGCCTCACCCGGCTCCAGGTAGACATCCACGCCATGGCGCTCGCGGAAGGCTTTCACAATGCGAACGAGCCGCTCGACGTCGTAGCCAGGCTTCGTGATATGGTGGCCGCCGCCCATGTTTACCCATTTCACCTGTTTTAGGAACTTGGGGAAGCGTGTCTCCACCGAAGCGATGACACGCTCCAGTACGTCCGAGTTCTGTTCACAAAGGGCATGGAAGTGGAGCCCCTCCAGACCAGAAAGGTCGGCATCCTCAAGTTCTACATCACGGGTGCCGAGGCGGCATCCGGGCGAACAGGGATCGTACATCGCCACTTCGACAGTGGAGACTTCCGGATTCACCCGCAGGCCGGGACTCGGACGATTGCCGGTGGCGGCCTCTACCACAGGCTGAAAGCGCCGCCACTGAGCCAGGGAATTGAAGGACAGATGGCAGGCAATCGGCAAAATCTGCTCCATTTCTGCCTCTTTGTAGGCAGGACAGTAAACGTGAACTTCCTTGCCAAATTCGTGATGGGCGAGAAGGGCCTCATGCAATCCGCTGGCGCAACACCCCTGCAGGTACTGCCGGACCAAGGGGAATGTGGAGAACATGGAAAAGCCCTTAAGCGCCAGCAGGATCTTCGCCCCCGTAGCTTCCTGGACCTGCTGGAGCAGAGTAAGATTCTTCTTCAGCAGGGCAAGGTCCACCACATAGGCGGGAGTGCTGACACGGGCAGAGTCAAATGAGGGAGCGAGCGGAAGGGACATGGAAAGAATACGGAGGCCGTCGCGAAGCGACAGGGGTGACCTCAACGATTACGCAGCCGCCAGGAGTTGGCATCCCCTTTTCCAAGGAAATTCCGTCACCTGGGGGGAGATGTCCTCTGCGCGGCGAGGGATGGCTCGCGCCTCTCGCCTTCCTCGTCACGGAGCTTTTGCGGGAGAGGTCGCTCAACCACGCCTGCCGGCACCGCAGGAAAGACGCCAGCCATCGATCCGATGGCGGAATCAAACGCGTGCTCCAACTCTTGTGGGGGCACGCCGGATGGCATGGCACTCCATAGGCCAGCCATGACAGTGATGGTGAGAAGCGTCTTCATGGATGAAGGTGAATCGCAAATTGGCCACCACCATGCGCGGGAAACTTTTTGCCGAAGAAAGTA
>JBGGMQ010000775.1:0-3519 GCA_041287975.1 Verrucomicrobium sp.
TTAACCACAGAGACGCAGAGGCACAGAGACTGATTTTCTTGGGTAGGGGAGAGCTTGGACCCTGTGGGAGTGAAGTTGCCTTACAGGCTTCTGAGGAGCGGCTATGTTCCAGTCGCCAAGGAATCTTGGGCGTCGTAAGGGGGAGATCGCAGCAACTCCTACGGAGTCGAGTACGCTTATGCGTACTCCAGGTAGACTCGCTCGAAGCGCGTGCGACATGCGGCGCTCTTGCTGTGCAAGCCTTTGATGTGGGAACTCTCGGCGACCCAGATCACATCGTCTAGCGCGATCCCCTTCTGAAAAGCTAGAAGCGGTTGCGCAGGGTGAAGAGGGCGTTCACGCCGTGGGTGATGCCGCGCATCACTTTGCCTGCAATATCAAAGGGACTGGAGAGGATGTCCAAGGAACGGGACATGCCGTACCAGGGGCTGGTGACTTTTTTTCCAGGAAGAGGGCGGAAGGCGTCCGGAGAGAGCATAATTGATTGCAGTTGAATATTTTTCTAAATATGAGAATGGGGCAGCCCGGCTCAGCTATAAATATGCCAAGCCGGGTGGGAGATTTTTGCTTAGATTTGCTCTATCGAGATGCGAAGCATCAATGCCCTGGGTTCAGTAGACCTGGGGAATGATGATGTCATCCGGTACGGGATTGCGGTGGTAGTCCTTGTGACGCTTCCGCGGGGGGAGGGCGATGACTTCCTTCTGCACTTCCTGATAGGGGACCTGTTGAAGCAGGTGGTGAATGCAGTTGAGCCGGGCCTTCTTCTTGTCGACGGCAGGGATGACCCACCATGGCGTCTCTGGCAGGCTGGTGCGCTCCAGCATGATTTCCTTGGCCTTCGTGTACTCCTCCCACCGGCGGCGGGATTCAAGATCCATGGGGCTGAGTTTCCACTGCTTGAGCGGATCGTGAATGCGGCAGGTGAAACGGAATTCCTGCTCTTCGTCAGTGATGGAAAACCAGTACTTCACGACCTGGATACCGGAGCGGATGAGCATCTTTTCAAACTCGGGCACGGAGCGGAAGAACTCCTCGTACTCTTCGTCGTTGCAGAAGCCCATGACACGCTCGACACCAGCGCGATTGTACCAGCTCCGGTCAAAGAGGACGATCTCGCCGCCGGCTGGAAGGTGGGTGGCGTAGCGCTGGAAGTACCACTGGGTGCGCTCTCGCTCGGTGGGGGCAGGGAGGGCGACGACGCGGCAGACGCGGGGATTGAGCCTCTGGGTGATGCGCTTGATGACGCCGCCTTTGCCGGCAGCATCGCGCCCCTCGAAGATGACGACCAGTTTGTGCTTGGTCTGCATGACCCACTCCTGAAGCTTCACCAATTCCCCCTGAAGGCGGAGGAGTTCGCGGAAGTAGAGTTTACGAAACTCGGCGGATTCCGCAGAGGCCGCCGGGTCCTCAGGGTGCATGCTTGCGAGGTCGTCGAGTTCCATCTCGAGTTCTTCGTCGAAGCTGTCGATGGCCTCTTCATGGAGTCTGGCGAAGAGTTTGCCGTTGACGACAGGGGCCGCAGCGGATGCGGCTTCAGGACTTACGGGGGAAGCCGCCGTCTTTTTCTTGGAGGGGCTTTTCTTGGCGACGGACCGGGAGCGCTTGGCTTTTGGGGCAGGCATGGTGGTTGGCCATGTCTACTCCAGCTTTGTGTCCAAAAAAGGGTCTGAAGGTGACGAATTGTTCAGTTGCCGCAGCGGGCACACTGACCCCTTGGGAAGGCGAGTGCGGCTTGAAATTGTCGGAGCTGGGTTGGGGCAGATGAAGTCTGCTGCCCCGGAGCCCAGCAGACTTACAGAACCTGATCGGTGACTGGCTCGTTCTTCTCGCTGAGAAGGAGGCGCTTGGGGATGATGGGCTTGTCATCCAGGCCGAAGGCCATGATGGTGACGCGGTGACCGGTGCCGATGAGGTGGGCGGCGGCTCCGTTCACGATGATCTCACCGGAGCCTTCCTTGCCCTCGATGACGTAGGTCTCCAAACGGGCTCCGTTGGTGATGGAGGTCACAAGGACCTTCTCACCCAACCAGATGTCCACGGCGCGCATAAGGTCGGGCGGAATGGAGATGCTGCCCTCGTATTCGACATTGGAATCTGTGACTGCGGCACGATGGAGTTTGGACTTGAGCTGGATGCGTAACACGAGATAAAAGTGCTCCCCCCGGCCCCCCCGTCAAGCGGATTGCCCTGAGTTTTGACAACTCGGCATCCGTGTCTATGCTTCAGGCCCCCATTTTTTTCAATCCACTCTCAAATACTACCCATGAGCAAGGCTCCCACGCACGAGTTCCAGGCTGAAGTCAAGCAACTGCTGGACATCGTCATTCACTCCCTCTACACCGACCACGAGATCTTTGTCCGGGAACTGGTTTCCAACGCTTCGGACTCCCAGGAAAAGATGCGACTCCTCCAACTGACGGAGAAGGAGATCTTCGACGAGTCCCTGCCCCTGGAGATCAACATCAGCACAGACGAGACGGCGGGTACGCTGACGATCTCGGACTATGGCATCGGGATGACCCGGGAAGAGCTGGTGGAGAACCTCGGTACGATTGCCCACTCGGGCTCGAAAGCCTTTGTGGAGGCCATGAAGCAGAATGGCAAAGAGGGCGGCAATGTGATTGGCCAGTTCGGCGTGGGCTTCTACTCCGCCTTCATGGTGGCCAGTGAGGTGAAGGTCTACACTCACTCCTGGCGGAATGAGGGTGAGCACCTGGTGTGGACGAGCGACGGCTCCACGGGCTACACGATCGAAGAGGCTCCTGGCCAGCGCCGTGGCTGCAAGCTGGTGATGCAACTGAAGGAGGACAAGCTGGAGTTCGCCAAGCCCGCGCGGATCAAGCAGATCCTGGAGAAATACTCGAACTTCGTGGGCTTCCCCATCCACCTGAACGGAGAGCGGATCAACACCGTAGAGGCGCTCTGGCTGAAGAACAAGAATGAGGTGAAAGCAGAGGACTATGCGGCCTTCTACAAATTCGCCGCGCACGCCTATGATGAGCCACGCTACACTTTCCACTTCAGCGCTGACGCTCCGTTGAACATCAATGCGCTGCTTTTCGCCCCCACGAACAATCCTGAGCAGTACGGCATGGGCCAGATGGAGCCCGGGGTGGCGCTGTACTGCCGCAAGGTGCTGATCGACCATCGTCCGAAGAAGTTCCTCCCTGAGTGGATGCGCTTTGTCCGCGGCGTGGTGGACAGTGAAGATCTGCCGTTGAACATCTCCCGCGAGACGATGCAGGACAGTGCGCTCTTCCGCAAACTGGGCCAGACGGTGCAGGGGAGGCTCATGAAATTCCTCGAACGCGAGGCCGATGGCGATGCCAAGAAGTACCAGGAATTCTACAAGGACTTCAGCCGCTTCCTCAAAGAAGGCGTGGCGACGGACTTCGAGAACAAGGGCGCGATCGCCAAGCTGCTGCGCTTTGAAACCTCGCTGACGGGCGAAGGTGAGCTGGTGGGCCTCGCGGAGTATGTGAAGCGCATGAAGGAAGAGCAGAAGGCGATCTACTA
>JBGGMQ010000776.1:0-3596 GCA_041287975.1 Verrucomicrobium sp.
AGAAGCTGACTTCATCCACGGCCCGGATTTCATCCACCTTCCGGCGCAGGAAGCCTGCATGCACGGGGAAGTGAATCTTAAGCTGATTGACGCGAACGAGGGGTGTCATAGGCGGGACGCGGCGAGTGTAGCACAACGCCCCAGCCGGGAAACTTCAAAACGATTAAGTTTTCAGCCGCGTCCGCAGGTCATCGCAGAGGACGCGTAACCCGCTTCCAGAAGAATTCCAGCTCACTGCCGAGGCTGCTCAGGACGGAATGGTTTTCCACTCCTCCCGAAATGGGGTCCGACTCGCTTAACAACTGGTGCATGGCGTAGATGCTGGCGAGGCTCCGGGCGTCCAGATGCATCACGTCCAGGTGGGTTCGTAAGGCTGAAGGGATGACGTCATGCTGCAGCAACCCAGCCAGCGCTGCGGCTTCCATGTCTCCCTTGAAGACGAGCAGCTTGATCTGGGGAGCAGGCTGCCCCACCTGATTGGCGGCAGCCGTCAACTCTGCCACCCGGCCGACCACAAAACTTGTGACCGTCTTCCAGTAGCGTTCATCAGCGAAATCCTCGAGGCCGAAGATGATCTCTGTCCCTTGAAGGCGCCAACGGGACAGGGAACGCCCAGCCAGACCAGGCAGCTCCACCTCATCATAGTTGACGACGGGGAACTTCTTGCCTGCCACGCGAATGACGGTGCCGATCATGGGCCAGTACACCCTCAGCATCTGGTCACGCCCCAGGATCTGCTCGCGCAAAGTCTCAAACCGTTCGCCCAAAGGGGGCGGGGCTGAAGCAACAGGAGTTTCCGAGGGCGGAGCCAGAGGCGAAGCCGTAGCCACCCCAGCGGCAGCGGATGAGGGCATCATCCGCGTCTTGTTCCCACTGTCCTTCTGCACCGGGACCGTGATCCGCACCTTCGCGGTCGTCTTGGAGGCTGCATCAGGGAGAGTCGCCATTTCACTGGACGCCCTTACTTTTGAAAGGAGCTGCCGCAGTCTCTCGAAGTTGTTCTCCCCACTGTCGCTAGTGGGAGTGGATTGAGTCTCCGTCTGCGTGGCCGCAGGCTGAAATGGACTGGCACCGCCGGAAATCGGAGCGGGAGGCAACGAGGAAGCTGGAGGAGACGGGGGATTCACAACCTCAGCGTTCCCTGCAGGAGCCGTAGTCGGAGCCTGATAGGGAGCAAACGGAGAAGCTGGAGGCGCAGGCGTCGGGCTGGGAGCACCTGCCACAACAGGAGGCGAAGACGGAGCCTCAGACGCAGGAGATGTCGCCTCTTTTGCGACAGGAAGGAACGATGACGGTGGTGAGGGAGCCCATACCGGTACAGTGGGCCCAGGACTAGCTTTCGCTGGGCTGGCGAGATTGACCACTTCCCCACCCTGCTCCTCGGCGAGGTGCCGGGCCAGCAGCGAAAGGTCTTCCTCAGGTTCCTCTTCGAACTCAGGAAGGAGCGGCGGCTGCGATTCTATGATGGGAGCAGACGCTTGAGTCGCGGGCCCCGGCTCCTCCACGATGAAGGGCAGCGCATCCCCATCGGCAGGTCCGGCAGGCTCATTCGTTTTGGCGGAAGGCTCCGCAGGGCTGCTGCGCAGCCACTTCCGCCACGCTTGGGCGGCGTGCCGGAGCATGCCACGCGTGGAGATGCTGCCAGAGGCCCGTCCCAGCACGTAGCGATCCAGATCCAGGTAACTGAGGAAGTCAGCGCGCTGCGCCTCATTCACTCCCATCTTCGCCATGCGCAGCTTGAGCAGTTCTCGCGCTTCTTCAGCATTAAGTCCGGCCAGCGAAACATTTCGGGCATTGAGCCGGTCCTCAAGTGCACTCGGGAGCTGCCGGCCAAACGTCGTGTCCCAGAGATCCTGGTTCATGCTCAACACCACCCTCACACCGGGCAGAGAGGTCAAGACCAGCGACATGCGGGCCACAGCCACCCCAGCATCCGCATCACGATAAAGACCGTCCATGTGATCTGCCACCAGCACCACTGGTCGCCAAATGACAGTCAGCTTGAGGAAACGAGCCAGCTGATCAGGACCGGTGCCATCCATTCCCGCAGCCAGTGCGGAGAGCGTAGCCGGAGAAGGGTGCTCCACGTAGTCAAACATGACACGCAGCCAGTCCCCGACCTCAGCGCGCCCTTCCAGATAGGTCACCTCAGTCAGTGACGGATGAAGGTGGTCATAGTGCTTGCGGAACCATTCTCCGATCACTTTGGCGGGTCCCGTTTCTGAAAAAAGATTCATCGGGTCCTGCGAAAGCACCCGGAGAGCCTGGGTAGGATCCGTGCTGGGGATGCGACCAGTTTGAATAAGCCGCTTGAGCAATGTCGCATGCACGCCTGCACAAACCCGCTGCAGCAGGTTGGGCTTGACCCCTGAGTACGCCAAATCCGTCAGGATGCCGCGGCCGCAACCCGGCCACGTCATACCCTCTTCAGTCTGCCAGGGAAGACTCGCCACAACAGCTTCACTTTGAAGCCTTTCCGCCACCCGCCCCAAAAGATGAGTCTTGCCGTGACCTGCACGAGGTGCGCTCAGCAAAATCACGCGCCCTTCATTTTCCAACGCCCGCAACTCCTCAAGCGCCCCTTCGTGAATAGGCACCGCAGGCTCCGCCTCTCCCTCATGCCAGGTCGCGCAGATGTCCTGACCAAAGGGTTGCAGGGTCAGCAAGCCAGCCCGGTCTGCGGAAACCACAGACTTTGCAGAAGGAGCCAAAGGCTCTTGGTGGGGGTTATTCGCAGGCATTTTATCAACCCTTCGTTCGAAATTGACTCTCAAATAAGAAAATATCCGCAATCACATGACTTAGCATGGATACTATATATGCGTTTCCAGACAAGAGCGTTTTTACTAGAATTTCCAGAAACCGCAAGTGGATTCGAGGCTGATGAAAACATTAGGAAAATGTGGTGGTCAACTCGTCAGGCTCAAATGGCACCTGGCATTGCCCTTTGCCAACCTAGCAACGTAGCTTAGATTACGCGCCGATGAACCTCCATTTAGATTCTACTCACGCATGGGCGGCCGGAATTGGCTTTGCCATTGGATTTGCCCTGTTCGTCTCGGCGCTCCGCTCCCACTGGAACACCTCCCGCGATCTGCGTCGCTTTAAGAAGATGCTCAATGACAAGATGGATCTTGAGGCAAAGCAGAACGGCGACCTTACCCGTGACCGTGACCGCCTGAAGTCCGAAAACGAGAACCTGCGCCTCCAGGTGGCCCGCCTCAACGACCGCACCGACAACCGCACCCAGCGCGAGCTTGAAATTTACGCCCGTGCAGAAAAGCAGATGAACATCAGCGCCCCTGGGTTCGCCCCTGCCTGGGAAATTGCCAAGGCCAACGCTTTGACCGCTCTCAGCGAAGAGGAGAAAGGCAACAGCTTCCCGCAACGCATCTTCCGCAAGCTGGTGGGCGGCAACAACGCCGTGGCCCTCCCCGCAGAAGCGGCATCCAAGGCGCAGAACCACAATCACTCGCACGCGGAGTCACCCGCTTGATCCAGTGGATCGCAGCCCAATCCCCGGGCCCCGCATCTCTGCTGGGCGTCTGAAACAGGCGCCCAGTTTTTCCGCCCTTCCGGCTTCCGGAAGGGCTTTT
>JBGGMQ010000777.1:0-6522 GCA_041287975.1 Verrucomicrobium sp.
TCGGGAATCGTTCAGTAGGGATATTGAAAAACTCGATTCGATGCTCACTGCCTCTAACGGATGAAACTGAGCAGCCTCCCTCCCCAACCTCTCAAGTCTTCTGTCTCTCTCACGGCACCGGCTCACCCGTGCCCTTGTACACCCAGGAATGCAGCTTCCCATCGCGAATGTGAGCGACAGTTTCGGCATCAAAGTCGCCGAATTGCGTCTTCGACTTGTATTCCACGTCGACCGTCCACACGGGTTGGCCGTCGATCATCTCCAACTTGGGAGCCCCCCAACGAGTGATGTTCTCTGGTTTGACATCAGACACGCGCCCCGACTTCATGGCGGCCATGAGGACGGGAATGGTACCATCAGCAGAGATCGCAGGGCGACCAGCCGGTTCCGTGCCGACGGAGTTTGCCGTCAAATCCATGCCAGGCCCTGGTCCGGGTGGCTGGTCGGCGGAAGAGATCACGGGGGCAGCAGGCGGCGGTGTGCTCTGCACCACCTGTGACGGCGCCTGCGCTTGGGCCTGCTTCGCCTGCCATGCGTCATAGATGGCAGTCATCCGGCTTTTGAAGTCGGTTGTTTCCAAGGGCACCACACTGCGGGCTTTGGAACCCGCCGAAGGGGCCAATACCAACCCCTCAGCGGAGCATGACATGGCGACCACCTCTGAGCCGGCTTTGACCACCGATGAGCCAGCGCCAAGGGCGAACTTCACCTCTTTGTTCAGCTGCACCGGGCGCGGGAACGCTGAAGCAGGAAACTTGGTCCAGTTTTGAGTGAATGCGTCCACGGTTGTCTGGCCCTTACTCACCTTCGGCGAATCTGTCATGCTGCCTCCAGGAAGGGCCGACTTGGACAGTGGAGTGACGGGAGGAGACATCTCATCCTCCCTCTTCAGGTAAATCAGATTGTCCTCCTTGGTGGCCGTACGGCTGAAGACCCGCCTCTGCTCCACAGGCACGACAAAGTAGTCGTAGGCCAGGAACAACGCACAACAGATGATGAGGAGATTGAAAAGGGCCTTCATGAAGAACTTGGGGGCTAAAGACCATACATAAGGAGAACCCTGATGTCAACCGAACGAGCGCTGAGTCTAACACTCGGCTTTCTGTGATTCACTTGCCCCACGGATTCATGGACGTGCGGTAACTCCCAGATCGTGAGGTCATTACGTTTCTCTCAAATTTCATTGCAAACGAGTCGCACTCGCAATAAACACCCCATGTCGCTCCACCAGCCAGCCATCTTGCCCTCCACCAAAAGAACCGTCGAGACAGCATGGTTTTACGCACGCCCCCCCAGATTGACTGATGCTTTCCTGCCACGTCTCCGCCGCCTTGCTCTTGCTTTTCTCGTCCGATGCCGGAGCGCTCCTTGCCGTGGAGCCTCGACGTGTGTCAGCTCTCGTGCTTGATACGACCCACCAAAAAGCACCGGAGCTTGATGGCATTCTGGACGATGCCTGCTGGCAGGTGGCACTGCCGGCCAAAGATTTGGGACAGGTGTTTCCGAAGGAAGGCGGCACTCCTGCGGATGGCACCGAGGTGCGCTTTGCCCACGATCACCGGCATCTCTACGTCGCCATTCGCTGTTATGACCGTGAACCCAATCGGGTGACAGCCAGGGAGATGCAGCGCGATTCGTTTGGCGGGGAGTCCTTCCCGGCGGATGACTTTGTGCAGATCGTCCTCGATCCCTTTGGTCGCCAACGTGACGGCTACCTCTTTGCAGTCAATCCACTGGGAGCCATGACGGACGGCCGCATCGAGAACAGCACTGTGACCGTGCCGGAATGGGACGGCATCTGGGACGCTCGCGCCAGGCGGGATGAAAAGGGCTGGACGGCCGAACTCAAGATCCCCTTCAGTACCCTCAGCTTCGATCCGGCAAAAGACGCCTGGGGAGTGAACATCCAGCGACTCATCCGCAGGCGCGAAGAAATGATCCGCTGGGCCCAGCCAAGCCAGTCCCGCGATGGCGACTGGATCACGGACATCGGTCGCCTAGAGGGCATGACCGACCTCGACCAAGGCATGGGGATTGAGCTAAAGCCCTACACAGTCCTGCGCCATACCGACAGCAAGGCCGAAGGCAGCAACACGGAACTCCGTGGCGGATTCGACGCCAGTTGGCTCATCACCCCTGCCCTCACAGCCACCTTCACTGTGAACACGGACTTTGCGGAAGCAGAAGCCGATGTCCGGCAGGTGAATCTGAGCCGTTTCCCTCTCTTCTTCCCTGAGAAACGTGATTTCTTCCTGAGGGACGCTCCCTACTTCAATTTTCCCACCAACTCGGGACTGCTCACCCCCTTCTTCTCCCGCACCATTGGTCGCAGCGACAACGGCGCACCCGTGGACATTCTGGCAGGTGCCAAATTCACCGGTCGCGCAGGCCCCTACACTCTGGGCATTCTGGACGTGCAACAGGACAGTCACGACGGCCTGCCCGACAAGAACCTCCTCGTGGCGCGAGTGACCCGGGAGCTTTCCGAGGAAACTACTCTTGGGATGCTGCTAACCCATGGCGATCCATACAGCGCCGGGGACAACACTGTATTTGGTGGCGATTTCATCTGGCGGACCTCGACTTTCCTGGGAGACAAGAACCTCAACAACATCGTATGGGGCCTGGGCAGCGATGACGACCAGTCAGGGCGCGACGCGGCCTTCGGTTGGAATGCCGGCTACAGCAACCAGCCCTGGGACGTTTTTGCTTCCGCGTCCCAGCTCGGCGATGACTTCAACCCGGCCCTGGGTTTCCTCGAACGCACGGGAGTACGGGAATACACCGTGGACACCTCTTACCGGCATGAAGTGAACAGCACCTGGTTGCGCAGCTTCAACATCCAAGTTGCACCCTACCTTATCTCCGACCTGGACAATCGCGTGGAGTCGGCTGAGCACGTCCTGCCCGGGCTGCGTTGGGAGCTGGAGAGCGGGGATGAGGTTGCGATCTGGCTGAATCACAAGGAGGAGCAGTTGTTCGAAGAGTTCGAAATCCGCCCTGGCAATGTCATTGCGCCTGGGGACTACAAGTTCCGCACTGTACAGGGCGAGTTCCTCGGTGCCCCTTCGAGGACGATTGCGCCTTCTGCGGGTTACGAGATCGGCGATTTTTACAACGGTGCCCTGAGGTCTGTTTGGGCACAGTTGGACTATCGCCCGTCTCCGCATGTCTTCGCCGGCATCGGCTATGAACAATATGGGGTGGACTTGCCCGGTGGCAACTTCACGAGCCGCCTCCTCACTGTGCGACTCAACCTTGCCCTGTCCCCTCGCCTCTCCTGGAATACGCTGGCACAGTATGACAACGAGTCCGACTCCTTCGGCGTCAACAGCCGCATTCGCTGGACAGTGAAGCCAGGGACGGACATCTACCTCATCGTCAACCAAGGGTATGTCGTGCAGGACCAGCGACGGTTGAAATACGTGCAGTCCGAGGCAGCGATCAAAGGCGGGCTGACGTGGAGGTTCTAGCGTGGAGAGGAGGCGCTCTTTTGACAGGATTAACAAGATTTCTGATGGATTGACAAGATGGGAGACTGGTTTGGCGATATCTGAAATATTGGGGCGTGTTTGAAAAAGTGGGCACAAGCTCTGTAGCGCCAGCAAAGTAGTGTCAGGACTTTAGCCTGACTTCGCACCAACTACGTCTGTCGATGCCAGGATAAATCCCGGCACTACTTTGGTGTTCGCGCAGGCGCTGCTCTCCTCCGACCCTGGACCCTTTTCAAACAGGCCCTAGCATTTTTCGCTCGCGCAATTCGAGTACGAAGCTCATCTCTGAAGGAGTTGTGGATAGGCTGCCCTCCATAAACATCCAGAGTTCTTCCGCCATCGCCAGAGGTGCCATCTCTTTCATCTTTACTTCCAGACTTTTGCGTAACTTTCAGTTCCACCGCGCCGTCTAGCATTCCACAACCATGAGATTTCGCGTCCACCTTCTTGCCGTGCTTCTTTCGCTCAATGCTGCGTTCGCAGCGCCGGTGACCAATCAGGACATCGTTGCAAAGATTGGCAACAATCCCATTGAGCCCCATTTCGACCTTCCTTATGCGGGAAACAGCAATCCACGGCAGATGGTGGACCTGTATCTGCCAAAGGACCGCAAAGAATCCACCCCTCTGCCTGTGGTGGTCTTCATCCATGGCGGGGCCTGGATCGGAGGTGACCGCAAACAGGCTGCAGGCGCACTCGGCGGACTGATGATGACCGGCAATTACGCCGGGGTGAGTGTCGGCTACCGCATGAGCACGGAGGCCAAATGGCCCGCTCAGATCCATGACTGCAAAGCGGCGATCCGCTGGATCCGTGGCAATGCCGCCAAGTACAACCTGAACCCGGACCGGATCGCCGTCTGGGGAACTTCTGCAGGCGGCCATCTGGTCTCTCTGCTCGGCACTTCCGGCGGAGTGCAGGAACTGGAAGGCACACTTGGCGAATTCACCCAGCAGAGCAGCCGGGTGAAGTGCGTGGCGAACTTCTGCGGCCCTGAGGATCTTACCCTGCCCCTGATGAACAAAGATGGCCAGATGGTCTCAGCGCTGGATGACCCAGCTGTGGTGGGCCTCCTCGGCGAAGGTGATCGCACTGTCTCGGGCAAAGCCGCCTCCCCTCTCACCTACGTGACCGCAGATGATGCCCCATTCCTGACTGCCCACGGTACCAAGGACATGCGCGTGAGCTATGAACATGCCGAGTTGATAGACAAGTCCCTCAAGAAGGCGGGAGTGACCTCCCTGTTGATTCCTCTTACCAACGGCGGCCACAACTTCCAGGCCCCGGAACTGAACAAACGTTTGTTTCAGTTCTTCGAGTGGCAGCTCCGCGACCAGAAAGCCGACATATCCACCGAGGCCATTCTGGCAACGCCCTGATCCCCCTTCAACTGTTCCTCATTCTGCAATCCGAACTCCGCACTTCTAACTTCTAGTATCCCCTCGCCGTCCAGCCTTCAGTGATGATTTCATCGATCCACACCTGATTCCCATCGGAGCTCTCCCCTGCCCCCGGATACTTCAGCTTGACGATGATTCGTGCTGGCTCACCGAGGTTCTTGCGGGTGACGAAGTCGAGCGTGCGCCCCACGGTGGAGGTCCTCGCGCAGTAGCCGTAGATAGGAGGAGCCTTCGCATCGAGAGGATTGGTCAGGCGCAGGCAGAGCAGGCGGCGGGAGTCGAGGAAATGATAGTTGTAGTGC
This sequence comes from Verrucomicrobium sp., assembly GCA_041287975.1. Taxonomy (GTDB): domain Bacteria; phylum Verrucomicrobiota; class Verrucomicrobiia; order Verrucomicrobiales; family Verrucomicrobiaceae; genus Verrucomicrobium. Next base: position 5,197 of record JBGGMQ010000777.1, read on the forward strand.
TCATCCTGAACCGCCAGCAGGCGGAACATGACCGGCTGCGCAGGCCGGTCCGCGAGGTATTTATACCAGGCCATCTCGCTGTAGACGACGCCACTACCCCAGTCGACCACATAGGGAGAGCCCATTTCAGGACGCAGAGCCAGCATGGACCGCACTTCACCGGAGTCCAGCGTCACAGCAAACCGGTAGGAGTGAACGCCCAGTGGATGGGCTTCCTCCAATACCACTCTGGAAAAGGCGATGGGACCTGCGGGGTGTTGTGCGTAGTAGTCGCGCAGGGACTTTTCCACAGTGCCTGGATCTCGCACCATCTTCAGCCGGGTCTCCACATCCTTGGCGTTGAGGAAAGACTTCACCATTTTGAGTGCGGCATCCTGCTCAGAATCCCATTCCGAGGCCTTGGCGATGAGAGGGCGCGGCGCAGCTTTCGCGGGCGTCGACGCCGAGGTGGTATCGTCCTGAACTCCCGTCGACCGGCTGGCGAGGTAGGCCGTTTGAAGATTTTGCAAGCCGCGCGCGGCGTCCTCCCACCAGTGGAGAGTCTTGCCCAGCACTGCAATGGCCAGGAAGAAGACAACAAGGCCCAAGCCCCATACCAGAGTGCGTGCGCTCGATTTCACCTCGGGATCATGCCCCATGCGGTTCCGGATGCTGCCTTCCAGCACCCGTGGAGTCTCAGGAACGGCGGAGTCCGTCATGGTCATCACGTTCCCATTCATCCCTGCACCCGCGACAACCATGGCAGGCGTGGAGCCTGCAAGCTCTGTCAACTCTGTCAGCAGTGCCTTGTGTTTCACCCGTGAAGACCGCGTGGTGAACTGCAGCATGATGACACGTCTGCACGAGGGACACTCGCGGGAACGGGTCACGTTAGTGACGTTCACCTCCACAGGGTGCTCGCAATGAGGACAAACCAGACTGGCAAGGGGCATGGGGGAAGATAAATTCTCGGCGAAATTTGAACCTAGCCTGCCCGACGACGGGAAGCAAGACTCCTGCCGGAAGTTTCGGCTGATTATCAGCCCCCTTTTGAGCGGGGGCACGATTTGCCAGAGTTGGCGTTTTATGCTTGGACTTGCCGGGACTTCGTCGGAACTTCGCCCCATGCCCCGCCGCATCGCCCTCTTCGGAGGCAGTTTCAATCCCCCTGGCCTGCATCATCGCCGAATCGCCTTGCTTCTGGCAGAGAGCTTCGACGAGGTGCGGGTGATCCCCTGCGGACCGCGGCCGGACAAGCCGGAGGTGGGAAGCGTGCCCTCCGTCTTCAGGGCAGCGCTTTGCGATCTGACGTTTGGGGACATGCCGGGGGTCGCGGTGGATCTCTTT
>JBGGMQ010000778.1:0-6314 GCA_041287975.1 Verrucomicrobium sp.
CTCGCACCATCCCATCATTTCGGTGTTCCTTCCGATCTTCATTGATGGCAAGTTTGAGGGTTCCATTGGCCATGATCTAGGGGCGCAACGACTAGTCGACCAGGCCTCCAGAAGTGAGATGAATGGGGCATCCCACATTGTTGTCCGCACCGACGGACGCTTGATCGCAGCCCCTGGGCTAAGGGAACAGATCCTTGCAAGCAAGGGGCAACTGACTGCTCAAGAGAGCGGCGACGGCACCCTGCAGGGACTTTTTCGAATTGTGAATGAGGCGAAATCTCCGGAGGGGTATCTGGGCTATTATGAGGCCGGAGATCTGTTCTTCTGCGTTGCGCGGCTGGATGGTCCGGGTTGGTACTACCTTACGACGATGCCGCGCAGCCTGCTGCAAAACCAGGCCTTTCGTTCCGCTCAGTGGGTGGTGTGGGCGGGGCTGTTGTCGCTGGCCCTCGTGCTTTTCTTTTTTGCCATCATCCTGCGGCGGCAAATATCGAAGCCGCTTGCGGAGCTTGATCGCGCAACCCGTCAGATGAGCAGTGGCGACACTGCTGCCCGTGCGGATATTCCAGGGACGGACGAGTTTGGGATTGTGGCGGAAGTGTTCAACGAAATGGCCAGTCGTGTGGCCACACGGGATACGGATTTGCGTCAGCTCAATGAAGATTTGGAGCGCCGTGTGGCAGCCCGCACGGAAGAGCTGACCGAGGCAAACTTGCGGCTGGTGGAAGCAGGCGAGGAAACACTGCGATCACTCGCCCGGGAGCGGGAGCTGGGGGAGTTACGCAGCCGCTTCGTCTCGCTGGTCAGTCACGAATTTCGCAATCCGCTGCATGTCATTCTCTCCTCCTGTGACATTCTGCAAAGGTACTTGACCCGGCTTCCTGAGGAGGATCGTGCCCATCACCTGCAGGGGATACATGACTCGGTGCGGCACATGGGCCGGATGATTGAAGAAGTGATGGTGCTGGGCAGTGCTGAATCAGGCGGCATGGTGTTCAAACCTGAACCTGTGAAACTTTCTGAATTTTGTGAGCGGCTCGTCGACGGCGTCCGCTCTGCTACGGAAAACCGGTGCCCCATTTCGCTGAAGTATGGAAACGCGGACCTTGATGTCACTGCGGACTCAAACCTGCTGCGTCACATTTTGGGCAACGTCCTGACAAATGCCGTCAAATATTCTGATGCCGGCTCGCCCATCATCTTTGTCGTACGCGTGGAATACGATCAAGCGGAGTTCCTCGTGGAAGACCAAGGCCGGGGCATCCCTCCCCAAGACCTTGAGCGGCTCTATGAGCCCTTTAGAAGAGGCAGTAACGTTGGCAACATCCCGGGCACGGGTTTGGGAATGGTGATCGTCAAGCGATGCGTGGATCTGCATGGCGGCACCATCTCCTGCACATCCGTCGTTGCGGTGGGCACCACCTTCAAAATCTCGCTTCCTGTGGCACCTGTTGCGCCCGGCACTGTGGGATAACGAGCCTTTCAGGATGAGGACGGCTGGAAAAATCCTGGTCCAATAGGACCACAGTCCTATTTCGGAAGTCAGGCACGAGTCTTATCAAACGACCGCCGCCTGCGTCCGCATTTGCGCAGAGGGTGTGCCCTTCCTGAGCAGGAGGGGTGTTGTTTCAACGACAACCCATCTCTGTGATGACTACTCCCATTCCCTCCGTATTGCGCAGAATCGCGCCTGTTTTCTCCGTCTCACTGGCCTTGGCAATCGCTGGCCCCGGCCTGCTCCATGCCGGCAGCCCGGCACCGGCAGCGGCAAGCCAGTCCTCTGGGGCTCCAGAGCATCGGGCCCTGTATCCTGGAACTGTCACCAGCGGAGTGAAAACCAGTGATGCCTATACGGAGGGGAACTTCTCCATCGTCGCTCCCGTCTTTAGCACGCTGGGCGCGGACGCCACGCTGGGAGGCGGGTTGCTTTTCCTTGAACCCTACAGCTCCTGGGGCGAAGGCGGAGAGGTCGCTACCAGTCTTGGCCTGGGCTACCGGCATCTGTTCGGAGACCAGTCTCTCAGTGCCCTCACCCACCACGACGGGCATCAGGCGGGATTCTGGTAGGAAGGCTGGTATCTTGGAGCCAACCTGTTCGTTGACATGCTCGACACTGAGGCCGGGAACCAGTTCTGGCAGCTCGGGATGGGTGTGGAAATCGGCACGCGGTATATTGAGGTTCGTGGCAACTATTATCTTCCGCTTTCTGAAAAACAACTCGCTGAAGAGCGTCGCAGCCGTCAGACGTACCAGAATACCCGCAGCAGCAGCAGCACCCATGCGAGTCAGGGGGTGACGCCGCTGAGCGATCCCACTGCCACGGGCAACACGATTGTGCAGGATGCCCTCTTCACCAATTACAGCACCCGCACGTCCCGCACGACTACGACTTCCACCACCATAGAAAGGCTCTTCCGTCGCTATGAGGAAGGCATGGAGGGCTGGGATCTGGAAGTCGCGGTCCTGATTCCAGGGCTGGACCGGTGGATGGATGTGTCGCTCATTGGTGGATACTACAGTTTCGACAACCAGCCTTTTGGCCCTCAGCAGGGCGGCACAGGCAATGTCCAGGGATGGAAGGCCGGTGTGGAAATTCGTCCCGTGCCCGCACTCGTTCTGACCGGCATGTGGTATGAAGATGACCGGCTCACCGGCAGCGACTGGACCGTGGGCATGCAGCTGCAGGTTCCCTTTGAAGCTGGCGACCTCGGTGATGGCAAAAACTTCTGGAGCCGCATTGGAGACTCCTTCAGGCCCCGCCGTCGTCACTTGATTGAGCGCGTTTCGCAGCCGGTGCACCGGCAGAATTCTGCCATCAAAATCGCCAACAGTGTGAAGGAGACGGAGAAGGTGGTGGCTCAAAATACCAGCACCAGTGTGAAGCGGGTGACCCGGGTCGTTTCGCAGAGCCAGCAACATCTGGTGTTGAAAGAGGATGTCGTGTTTGTGAACAACGACGGCCCCACAGGGAACGGCATTGGAGCGGGGAGCGCGGGCGGGGATGGCACAGCAGAGAACCCATATGACACGATTCAGGCCGGCGCGAACCTCGCCGGAGCAAACAGCAGCTACGGTCGCGTGTGGAACGTCTACACCCAGGGTGGAGGAGCCAACTATGTAGAGAGCGTCACTGCTCCGGGCAGTGTCAGCTTCACGAGCAGTGCCGAGCGGATCGCCGGTGTTGCAGGCACCCATTTTGGTACGGGAGATGTTCCCTTCGTGGACGGTGGCTTCAAGGCGGAACTGGTCGATTTTCTTGGTGTCAAAGGCTACACCATTGAGAATGGTCACCTGGACGGCAATGGCATCACCGCCTCAATGGTGGGCAGAACGGAGGTGGAAAGAAATACCATCCGCAACGTTGGGGGCATAGGTGTCCAGGTGATCCTCGACTCAGATGTGGTCGGTTCCGCCTTGGTGGCGGAGAATGAGATCAAGAACAGCTTTGGTCACGGAGTGATCACCGCCGCATTCGGCGCCAGTTTTCTGACGGCCACAGTGCGGGACAATACCATCATCGATGCCGGCAATGACGGGGTCGCGGCGGAAACGCTTTCCATAGCAAACGCCACCGTGACGATTGCCAACAATCGCATCGAAACCAGCGGTCAGGACGGAGTGGGGGTGGTTGCCAGTTCCAGCAGTACCCTTACCACTTTCATCCAGGACAATGACATCATTCAACCCACCCAGGACGGTATTGCATTGCACGCGGACACCTCGGGTTTTCTGACGGCGACTCTCCTTCGCAACGGGATCGATCATGCGGGCCGGCATGGGTTGGGCGTCGACAGTCAGCACGATGCCACCCTGACCTTCACGGCTGCAGGAAATACCATCAATCACGCCGTGCAGCACGGGGTGTCCCTTAAAAGCGAGACCACCTCCAGTCTCACCGCTACTCTGCAATCCAACAGGATTGAAGTCACGGTGCTCGACGGGGTTCGCGCCTTAAGCGATGGTGACTCCTCACTGCATGTGACGGGCATTGAGAATACCATTGTGAACACAGGATGGAACAACGTTTTTCTTCAGAGCGAAGGGTCATCCGATCTAACCGCCGTCTTCACAGACAATACGATGGTCAGCGCAACCCTTGATGGCATCACGTCTGCGGCTTACGGCACCTCCGTGTTGAATCTCACTGCGACTGGAAATGAGTTCCACGACAATCTTGCTTCCTTCGGAACGTTCGTTCATGACAGCGCCAGGTTGACCGCCACGCTTGAACGCAATGTCGTCAACTCCACCAGCGGTCGTGCCCTGGAATCGGACAGCAATGAGGCAGGGGTCATGACAGTCACCGCGACCGGCAATACGTTCAATGCCTTTTACGGACTGTATCTCGATGCGTCAGGAACAAGCCAAACGACATTCACCTTTACCGGAAACAGTTTCGACGGCGCTTACAACGCTTTCACCGGTGGTCCCAGTGAGAGCGCCACGGTGACGTTGAACGCCACCAACAACACCATTCTAAATTCCACCAGTGACATGATGTACATGTACAATGACGACACCAGCGTGTTTAACATCAACTTCACGAACAACCGGATCGAAGGAGTGAATGGGGCGGCCTTCCTCATGGAGAGCGGAGACTCGGCCACCATGAACTTCACCCTCACGGGTAACAACATCGAAGGTACCATAAGCGCTGCTGGCATTAATTTGGAAAGTAAGGGCACTTCCACGCTCAATGCGGTCCTGAATGGCAACACCATTCTAAACACCGGGACTGAAGGAATCCGGGTGTTTGAAACTGCTCCGGGCTCGAGTCTGATCATCAACGGTACGATTAGCAACACCATCAACGACACCGGGATGGGCAGATACACGATCTACGGTGGCTTTCCTTTTGGCACGTTCATCCTCAACGGAGCCAGTGTCAATGCAGCGGTAAGCGTTCCCTAGTACAAGGGAAGGCGCGCCGTGGAGTTGGCCCCTTGCGGCGCTGGAGAAGCATGTTGATCAGAATTACCGAAGCACCTCCAGCGCCCGTAAAGTGGCAGCATAGCGGTTGTCGACACCGAGTTTTTCGAAGATGCGCCCCAGATGGATTTTCACTGTCTTTTCGGCATTACCGAGGATGGTGCCTACTTCATTGTTGGATTTTCCCTGGGCAACCCACAGCAGTACTTCCGCCTCGCGGGGAGAGAGCCCAAGACCCTCCAGTGGAAGGGTGCTGGAGTAGTCTGCGGGAGCTGATTGGAACTGGGTTTGACGGATGAGACGGGATTCCACGGCATCGAGGACCTCTTCGGCCGTGGCAGGTTTTGAGAGGTAGTCGTCAGCCCCCAGAGTCATTCCCGTACGATGATCCGCCCGATCGGACTTGGCCGTCAGGAAAATGAAGGGAATGGCGGAAGTGACTGCATCGGCGCGAAGGGCCGTCAATACCTGGAAGCCGTCGAGTTCCGGCATGGTGACATCACAAAGGATCAGATCCGGCACTTTTGTCCGGGCCAGCTTAAGACCTTCGGCACCCTGGGCAGCGGTAAGGGTCTGATAGCCCTCCATGCCGAGGATAACCGCCAAGTTATCCCTGGTCCGGGTTTCATCTTCGATGATAAGAATACACGGCATGAGGGTGAAGGAACGTCGGGGAAACCTGAAGAATAAACCTCTGCCTTATGCCGCAACTCTGGAAGTCCCTCAAGCAGTAAACTCAGTCGCCCTACCGCTGTACCTTGGCATCGCCCCCTTGGGCAAGCTTGACCACTTCCGTCAGGGTAGCCATGCTGGTGTCACCTGGCGTGCTCATGGCCAGCGCTCCATGCGCTGCACCCAGATCCAGGCTGAGCTGAGGCGTCTGGCCAGTCAGCATGCCATACACCAGGCCAGCGACAAAGCCGTCCCCACCGCCAATGCGGTCCATCAGATCCAGATTCGGATAATTCTTTGCCCGGTAAAAGGCCCCGTCGATCCAGGCCAGCGCGCCCCAGTCATTGCGAGAGGCGGTGTGCACTCGGCGGAGGGTGGCGGCGGCCACTTTGATATTCGGGTAGCGCTCCAGCATCTGAGTAATGCCAGCCTGCAGAGCGGCTGACTGAGCCGCAAAGATGTCGTTAGGGTCGTTGTTGCCCGCGATGGCAGCCGGTTCGTCATCCGTGAGCACGCCAAACATGACATCGACATAGGGAGCAAGGCGGTGATTGAGTGCCTGTGCCGTAGGAAAGCCACCACGGGCCTGCCAGAGAGAGGGGCGGTAGTTCAGGTCATAGGAAACGGTGACGCCGTGGCGCTTGGCGGCCTCACAGGCCTCGATGGTCAGTTGGGCAGTCGTTTCGGACAGACCGGCGAAGATGCCTCCGGTG
>JBGGMQ010000779.1:0-2864 GCA_041287975.1 Verrucomicrobium sp.
AGGCCGACAAGGTCGGGAAGGTGGCCGCCATCACCGCTTTCAACATCTCCCAGTTCGCCCACATGGTGAAGAAGATGGCCAGCCTGAAGTAAGGGGACGGCACCCTGCTGGACAACTGCATCATGATGTGGGGCTCCGGCCTTGAGGGCTGGAGTCGTTGCTCTTGAAAAGCCGGTTGAGCACATTGCGGGGATTGATCTCCGCAGGAACGGCCTGGGTGGGGGAGCGGTAGCTGCAATGAGAGTAGTAGCCTTCGTTCAGCCCTTCCTGGTTCTCCTTGTGCGTCTGGGGCATGGTGGCCAGTTCCAGAGACGGCAACGAGGTCAGGCCTCCGATGTAGTTCGCGGCAATCTGATCCGCAGAGATGGCAATGTTGATCTGATTGCGCCGGTTGGCATCTGGCAGAGTTGCCGTGAGCCAGGTGGACAGCTCCAGAGCGTGAGGCGCACCATTGAAGGGGGCGATGGGCACGCCGGAGATGCCTTTCATCAGCAGACACTGATCCAGCACCGGGCGAAGGGACTCCAGAGCTGGCGGAGGGGTCGTCAAATAAGTCTCCGGACTGGCGGGCCAGAACTGATCCATAATCACGCCATGAGGCATGTACATGAAGCCGATGCGTACCGGTGGTTTGTAGGCCTTGCCCTTGATAGTCTCCGCCCAACCCATGGTCTCCAGAAGCGGCAGGGCCAGGGACGCACCCAGCCCCTTCAGGCAGGCGCGACGATCAACAAGGAATCTACTTCTCATAGGACAGAATGGGCGGGGACAGGAATACGGTGCCGCGGGGTCAATTCTTGACGCGACGATTCAGAAACGGATAGCTGGTCACGACTTCCGTGATGAGGGTCTGCATGCGGTAGCCGTCCTTGGCGATGTTCTCCATCAACTGGTCCACCACGATTTCGTCGTAGCCTTCGAGCTGACGGCAGAGGGCGTAGGCGAGCAGTTTCTCGGTCAGGTTCCGGGTGAGATCGGAGGTCCGGGCGGCGATGATGCCTTTCAACTCCTTCGGGGTCGTGAAGCGTTTGCCACCGGGGAGCTCTCCCGCAGCATCGATGGCTCCGCCGGTGTCATCCTGATCCCGCCAGCGCCCAATGGCATCGAAATTCTCCAGGCCGAAGCCGATGGGATCCAGCACCTTGTGGCAGTTCGCACAGACGGCGTTGGTGAGGTGCATCTCCGTGCGCTGCCGCAGCGTCATGTTCGCCACCGTCTTTTGATCCTGCTTCTCCAGCGCGGGCACATTCGGCGGAGCGGGAGGCACGTGCTCCCCAAGGACCTGCTCCAGTACCCACACGCCGCGTTTGACGGGGCTGGTGCGATTAGGAAAGGAGGTCGTCGCCAGGATGCCGGGCATGCCGAGGATCCCGCCCCGATTGACATCCGTGAGACTGACTTTGCGCATCTCCGGACCCGTCACGGTCTTTTCCATGCCGTACAGCGCGGCCAGCGTGCCGTTGAGATAAGTGTAATCGCTGTCCACGAAGCTGACGACGCTGCGGTTGTCCCGCACCACGCTCTCAAAGAAAAGACGGGCCTCGTCATACATGGCCGAGCGCATGCCCGTCGTCATCTGGGGGAACTTGGCAGTGTCGAAAGTTTTGCTGGCCAGATCGCCAAGCTGCAGCCACTGGGCTCCGAAGCCGTCGAACAGGGCTCTTGACCGGGGGTCGAGCAACAAGCGCTTCACCTCCGCCTTGAGCACCGTCAGTTCGCGGAGTTTACCCTGATCTGCCAGCTGCAACAACTGCTTGTCCGGCGACGCGGCCCAAAGCAGGTACGAAAGTCGCGACGCCAGTTGGTAGTCGTCCAGCGGTACAATAGTGCGATTGGCATCAATCTCCGCCGCCGGAGTGATGAAAAGGAACTGAGGAGACACCAGCACGGCCTTGAACATCAATCGCACAGCAGCGGGGTAGGCAAGCTTGTTCTGGGTGGCGAGATCAAAGACACGAAGGAGGGTTTCCAACTCGGCCTCAGCGGGAGGCCGACGATAAGCGCTGCGTGCCAGAGCGCGGGCGATGTCTTTCGCTGCAGCGCGGGGGTCGGCCCCTGCGGCGGGTGCCTCCCCCAAGAGGCGCTTTTGCAGCTCGGTAGGAGGGGCATCGGGCGGAGCGAGGATCTTGTCCAACACCTGGTTCGCGATCGCGAGGTATTCCTCCAGATGGAGTGGCGAAAGCGTGTTCATGTAGCCTTCTCCGAACACCTCGTCGGGCAAGGCCTGAGCGATAGAGGGATTCACCCCATAGAGATCGCGCAGGGTGTTGCCGTACTCTGCCTTGGTCAGGCGGCGGATCACAAAAGGACCCGGATCTTTTGGACTGAGGAACTTGATCTTGGCGATCGCATCCATGAAGGCCTGGCGCTCCGCATCCGTCGGCAGATTCTCCTCGTCATCCGGCGGCATGTCCTTGCTCCGCACGCTGGCCAGCGACTGCTTCCAATGCTTGGTAAAGGCGGCAGCCCCGGGGTTCTTGATCGCCGCAAGCAGGTTGATGCCGCCCTTCCTGCGACGATCTCCGTGGCAGTCCTTGCAGTAGTTGTTGACGAAAGGGGTGACGCTTTCGCGAAAGGACTTCTTCACCTCAACCTGAAGCTTGGCCAGTTCCGCATCCTCGGGGGACAGAGGAGAAACGGGGGGTGCGGGCGTTACTGGCGCGACGGACACTGGGGTCGCCGTCGGTGCCTGGGGCGGCGCAGGGGATTGCGCACGACAGGGTAGTACAAATGACACCGCTAGGCCGACCCCAAGCAACAACTGGGAGCCTGGAGCTCTATAGCGCCTGATGATGGGGAACTTCGGTATGACCTTCAATTGGAGCACAAAATCACAAACGGCGGTCAGGACGTGGGTCTATCCG
>JBGGMQ010000780.1:0-3336 GCA_041287975.1 Verrucomicrobium sp.
CTTCATGGCGAGCTGGGCCTTTTCTTCCTCCATTTTGGCCTTTTCAGCCGCCGCGATGCGGGCCTTCTCCTCCTCTTCCAGGCGGAGCTTTTCGGCGGCTTCGGCCTTGGTCTTTTCTTCCGCGACCATGCGGGCTCGCTCTTCTGCGACGGCCATGGCTTTCTCCTTCATGGCCTGTTCCTTTTCCGCCAGGAGCTGAGTTTCAGATTTTACCAGGATCATGCGGGTCTCCGTGGAGAGCGGGTGATCCTTCCCGAGGCTGTCTTCGAAAATAGCGAGAGCCTTCGCATACAGTCCCGCGGCGTCTTCACTCATTTCCATGGCCACGAAGTTGTCCGCCAGCTGGCGGTAGCAGCGGCCTGTCTCGGGGTGCTCGGCCGGGTAGTGCATCTTGCAGATGCGCCAGGCTTCACCGGAGTGCTTCTGACACAGATCGAACTCGCCCTGACGGGAGGCGAGTTTCGCCAGGCTGAGCTCCACCAGCAGCAACTCCACAGCATCGCGGGTCTGCTTTTTGAGGAGGTTCTCACGCCCCTTTTCCAAAAGGGCCTTGGCGGCGGCTTCGTCGTCTCCTGCCAGGACCATCAGACTGCCTACGCGGCTCTGGTAGAGACCGAGGTCCCGTGATTCCTGGGGAAAGTTTTTCTCTGCGAGAGCCAGAGCCTCCTGGGCGAGGGGCAAGGCCTTGGCGTAGCGCAGCTGCCCTTGATACACCTGGGCCAGCGTGGCGAGATCCCTCGCCAGGGCGGGCGGCTCATCCGCGTGCGCTTTGCGAGCTGCCTCCAGAGCTTGGGTCACCGCTTTGTCAGCCTCTTCTTCCCGCTTCAAGAGGAGCAGCGTGTCCGCCAGCAATCCCGAGGGGGTGATCAGGGTCCCCGGAGGGAGTCCGGCCCGCTCTGCGTCCGAAAGGCTGGTTTGAAAGGCCAGCACGGCATCCTCATACCGGCCGGCGGCCTGGCAGGCCCGGCCCAATTTTTCCGCGAACCCGAGCGTCAGCTCTCCTTCTTTGCCGGTCCAGCGCTTTTTGGTCTCGGCATCATAGCGGGCGCGCCGCCAGGCGTAGTCGAGCTGCTCGATGGCTTCCTTCCAGCGGCCCACGGCGCGGTAGGCTTCACCCAGCTCCCCGCGACGGATCACGATCTCAATGTCGTTCTCGTCAAAGAGCTTCATGGCGGAGTTCAGCGCCAGCTCATAGTTTTGCACGGCCTTCTCGTTCTCCCCCTTGAGCGCGGCCTCCTTGGCCATGTCGCGGTAGGACTGGGCAGGAGCCTGGGACAGCGGGGTGAGCGCTGGCAGGGCAAGGAGCAGCGCAAGGGGAAGACGCAGACGGAGGCGGAGGCAGGAGGTCGTGCCAGACATGGCGGGAAGTGTTCCCTCTCTTCCGCAAGCAGCAAGGCAAAGTTGGTGAAGGCCCGGTGGTGTGCAACAATCCGCGAATTAGGAGTGTTTCACTCTGCGGTCTGTGTCGTAGTCTTTCAGTCCTGCCTTTGTCCTGCCCGGTTCCCCCGCCCATGATCCGCCCCGCGCTCTCCACTGCCCTGGCTGCCACGCTCCTGCTGAGTGCCGCCAGCCTGGCATCGGCCGTGGAGAAGCCGAACGCCTTCACCCTGGCACCGCACAACTACTGGGATCGTCCGCCCCAGGACCGTTTCACCAAGTTCAAAGAGGCGTTCGAAGCAGGCAAGGTCCCGCTGGATTTCAGCACGGACAAGGCCTTCCTCATGAGTCTGCTGAAGGCGCTGGACATCCCCGCCTCCTCGCAGATGTGGGTGTTCTCCACCACGAGCCTGCAACTGCGCTTCATCTCGCCGCGCAATCCGCGGGCGGTCTATTTCAATGATGACATCTCCATCGGCTACATCCCGGGAGGCCGGGTGGAGGTGGTGGGCATGGACCCGGAGCTGGGGGCAGTGTTCTACATCTTCGACATCCCCCAGGCGAACCAGAAGCCGGTGATCGAGCGGTCGAACCGCTGCATGAACTGCCATGCAGGGTCTGAAACCGGCCACGTACCCGGCTTGGTGGTGGAGTCCTCCCTGCCCGGCCCGACCGGGGGCAGCGTGAAATCCTTCCGCCAGGACCAGACGGGGCACGGCATCCCCTTCAACCAGCGCTATGCTGGCTGGCATGTCACGGGGAACCACCATATCTCCGACCACTGGGGCAACCTGATCGGCCAGCTTTCCCCGCAAGGGGTGAAGACGGAGGCAGTCGCTCCGGGTGAGCGATTCGACGTGAACAAGTATCCCGTGGCGACCAGCGACATCCTGGCCCACCTGGTTTTTGAGCATCAGCTCGGCTTCACCACCCGTGCTGTGGAGGCGGTCTATCGCACGCGCACGCTGCTGGATGAGGACAAGGGGAATCTAACCCCCGAGCATCAGGCGGAACTGGACAAGCTGGCCGATGGCTTGGTGCGGTACCTCCTCTTTGCCGATGAAGCGAAGCTCCCGGGCGGTGGGCTGGAAGGCGACCCGGCCTTCGTGGCGGACTTTCAGCGGAATCGCAAGACCACGGCGGGCGGGGTGTCTCTGCGGGATCTGGATCTGAAGACGCGACTCTTCAAATACCGGTGCAGCTACATGATCCACTCTGAGTTGTTCCAGAAGCTGCCGCCGGATCTGAAGCAGCGCATCTATCGTCGCCTGGGCCAGGCGCTCAACGAGGTGCGACCGGACCCAGCGTATGCGTACCTGCCCGTGACGGAGAAGCGGGCCATCGTGCAGATCCTCAAAGAGACAGTGCCCGACATCGTCCGCCGTCCCTGATCCAGGGAGAAATTGGCTGGAACAAAAAAATACTGGGAACTTCTCAAAAACCGCCGAGAGAAGGGACCGCCAGCGCGTCTTATGGACGTGGACATGTGACCTGCGGAGTCCGGCTATGAAGCTGTCGCCTGCAGGTCCCGGTCCGCATCGCTCTTGCTCGTCGCCTCCCCACCTGCCGTCATGTCTGATCCTGTCCCGACCCCTGTCATTACCGTCGTAGGCTCCCTGAACATCGACACCCAGCTCTCTGTGCCCCAGCTCCCCGAGTTTGGCAGCACCGTGGCTGCGACAGGGATGAGCAGCTCGTATGGCGGCAAGGGAGCGAACCAGGCCCTCGCAGCCTGCCGCCAGGGGGCGACGGTCAGCTTGATTGGTGCTGTGGGCAACGATGCCGGCGGCCTGGCTTATCAGGACTATCTCATGGCTCAGGGCATCAACGTCTCGGCGGTGCAGCCGTATGAAGACACACCCACAGGCCGCGCCTACATCTGTGTGAACCCCGCCGGGGAGAACACCATCGTCACCGTCTCGGGAGCGAATGCCTACCTGCTGTCTGAGCAAGTGGCAG
>JBGGMQ010000781.1:0-3883 GCA_041287975.1 Verrucomicrobium sp.
GTGGTCGAGGTCGGAGGCGCGGGAGAGGAAATTACTGTGAGTTTGAGCAATGAGGGGACGGATGGGTTTGTGATCGTGGATGCGGTGCAGTTGGTGGAGGCGAAATGACGGATGACAAAATTCAAATATCAAAATTCAAATGCCAGGGCTTAAGGCTTGGAATCTGTTTGGATAAAAACACCGTGGTGTTGTGAGGTGTTTTAGACATCTCTAGCTTCCCTTTGACCCCAGTTAGTCATTTCGAAACCTCCGTATCCAACCTGCCTGTAGAACGAGTCCTGATGCCGAAGGTATCCCAGAGGGTAGCCAGAGGCTGAGCAAAGCAACGCCCCTGGAAAAGCGATACCATCAGTGCACCCTAAAAGGGGTGCCAGAGAGAATGCGGGCGGCCATAGCAGGAAAGAACATCCCTTCTGGCATCCCTTCAGGATGCATTCATTTTGAGGCAACCGGGGGTGTTCGGTCGTGTTACTCCCTCGACCCCCGGCTACCCTCTGGGATGCCTTCGGCATCGAGTTTCCGGCAGTATCATTTTCATCACTGCCGCTACTCTGTCGGGGTCGGATCGGCAGGGACCACCAAGACGGGGCAGGTGGCACTTTTCAGGACGCCGGTGGTGGCTGTGCCTACGAGGAGGTTGTAGAGCGAACCGTGTCCGTGGGATCCCATGAGGATGAGGTCGGCGTCGAGGCGTTTGGCTTCATTGACAACGGTGTCCACGGTGGCTCCGCGGAGCTGGCGGGTGGAGGCGTTCACTCCGAACTTGGTGAGAGACTCTCCGAGGGAGGCGAGTTTCTCCTGGTCCTCGGCCACTTCCTCATCGGTGGGTTCGCGGAGGATGGTGGGGGCAGCGACGCCAATGCCGATCACGGTGGGCTCCAGGGGAACGACGTGGAGGATGATGACGTGGCTGTCGAAGGCTTTGGCCAGGGTGTGGGCCTGCTTGAGAACCTTGAAAGTCAGATCGGAGAAGTCGACGAGGGCAACGAGCGTTTTCATAAAGGGGGCAAGCCTCCTGGGTGGAGGGCTGATGGGGTTTAAGGAAACCGATCCAGATCGAGATCTGCCACCGAATGCGGCAGAAAGTGGGGCTTCAGGTCTTCAGACTGATTTTGACGCTACTGCCCCGCCACAGCAGAGCCGGCGGCTGAGGGGGCGGTCTTGGCGCCTCCGTTGCCGGGCACGGAACTCACGCGCCAGGCGGGCTTGCCGGAGATGCGTTCCGACTCGATCTCGCAGGTGGTGTTGAGACGACGCTCGAAGGCGGCCTGGCTGGGATTGTAGCGCAGGGCGTCGATGAGACAGACGGTGGCCATGAGCCCCTCGTCATTGTCCTGTATTTCCGCGATCCACGGGTGGAAGGTGGTGAAACGGGTGGACATGACCAGGCTGGTGTCCTGCTCTTTCTGCGCCAGGGTTTTGCGGAACCAACCCTGGAAGTGGGTGTCTGACTTGCAGGAAGTCCAGCTGATGATGTGCGGCTTTGACGTCGCCTTGGAGAGATAGGGTGCCAGGGACACCAGGCCGGGCCGGTTCTCACGATACGGGGCGAAGTCCACGCGATGCAGGTATTCCCCCCCGCTGTATTTGATCTCGGGTGGGAAAGTGTCGGGGCCCCCACCCTCGCGGGAATGTCCGACATAGATCATCACCTCGGCATCGGTGGCGGCCTTTTGCATGAACTTGAGCGCCTGTTCACTGCACTTCACCTGCTGCAGGTACTCGGAGCCAATGTTGCGGGCAAAACTGGTGGTGCGAGCGCTCCAGATCATGGAAAGGCGCAGCTTGTGCCCCTGAACTCCCAGACCATCAAAGAGGCGAAGGTTCTGAGCTTCGTCCGTCACCCCGAGGCGTTGACGCTCAGCCTCCGTGACCTGGGCGGGGCAAAAGCCCGCCTTCTTCAGGTACTCCATGAAATGCTCTGCCCGGAAGGGGTCATTCACATGGCGGATGTCCGCCGAGTTGTCATAGCCGAAAATGACGCGAATGTCTGCCTCCTGGTCGTCGGCAAAGATCCGTTGCAGATTCTGCTCAAAGGGGGTGACGGGAGTGCTCTCTGGCACCGCGACGGTCGCGGGGGAGACACTCAGAGGACTGGCAGCACTGGTGGTGGGCGGCGTGACGGAGGCCGCAAGTGAGGCCAAAGGGGCATTCGGATCTGCCGCACAGAGGGAGGGCAGTGCGCCACCCAGCAGCAGACTGATGGCAATAGATACGCCGATGCCACTCTGCCAAATCACGCGCACGCGAGGCAGATAGCTGGGGACTCGAAGCATGGAAGGGGGGGACATGCGTGACCCCAAAGCGACCGGGATCTTGGACACTATCTTACCAGATTCGTGGGAGCGATCAAGGCCTGGGTGGTTCATCGTCAATACCGTGGGAGGGTTGCCCCGAAATCGCAGGCCAGCCCTCCGCTTGTGGGAGATTTCATTTTCGACGGGTCAGTTTCCCCCCAGACGAGGATTGATGCAGTCGGAACGGGGGCATTGGGACGTATGATGGAGCACGTGATCGCACTGGTCGCGCCAATGAATCATGGACCCTCTGACGCACTCTTTCCTGGGCATGGCCACAGCCATGGTCGCCACCTCAGCCCGGGTGCCCAAGCGTGAGGCAGCACTCGCGGGACTGGCAGCGGGCCTTCTCCCGGATTCAGATGTCTTCCTCAGGAATGCCGCAGATCCCCTCTTCTTCATCGAGTATCACCGGCACTTCACTCACAGCCTGGCCTTCTCGCCGGTGATCGCCGTACTGGCAGTGGGGATCGCCTGGGCACTTTATCGCGTATTCGCCCGGAGGAGCATCGCCGTCACTCCCCTGCTGCTGCCGGCATGGCTGGCGGGGCTGAGCCACATCTTTTGCGATCTCTGGACGAGCTATGGCACGCGGGTGTGGTGGCCATTTTCCGATGCGCGGGAGGCGCTGGACTGGGTGGCGGTAGTGGATCCCGTACTGACGGTGCCTTTGGTCATCGCCACGACTCTGGCCCTCACCCGGAAACGACTGGCGATGGCTGTGGCGGGGCTGACCTGGGTGGCGCTTTACCTGGGTCTGGCGGTGCTCCAGCATCATCGGGCTAAAACTGCGGTGGAAGGCATTCTCGCGCAACGCGGCATGCCTGCGCCCGAACGCATCACGGTGAAGCCCTCCTTTGCCAACATCCTGGTCTGGAGGGCCATGGTGCAGGATGCGGATGGGGTGGAGGTGCTGGCCGTACGGACCGGCCTCGGCGAGCCCACCATCATTGCCTCCCCCGGGCTCACCCGCATGCCGATGTACGCAAGCCCGGAGGATGCGATCAAAGCTTTCAAGATCGCCCCCGAGTCTGCCCAAGCTGGAGATGTGCGGCGGTTCTTCCACTTCTCTGACGGCTGGGTGGGAGCCCACCCCGACGATGCTTTGACGCTGGGCGACCTGCGCTACGCGAATCTGCCGGATGAAATACGCCCCCTGTGGGGCATCCGCTTGCGACCTGCAGAGCGACAATGCAGGGTGGAGTGGAAGCAATTCACCAACGTGGACCCAAGTGAGTTCGAGCGGCTGTGGAACATGGTTCTGGGGCGGCCCTAGCCTAGAAGCCATGACTTCGTCCAGGGGCAATCAAGGGATGCGGAACACTTTGCCCGTGTTCGGATCCTTGGCGAGGGAGCCGGGGTTCAAGCCAGATACATCCAGCTCTGGATAGGGCGGATAGGGGCTCTTCACGCGACCGGGTGTCTTGGCCTTGGTCGCTGTTTTGATCTCCTTGGTATCCAGTGGCAGAGTGCCACCGCTTTTCTGACCGCCCGGCACGTTGTCCTTCAAGCTTGGAGGCGGCTGGGATTCGCGGTCTGCCATGGCGGGGTCCCTGTCAGCGGGAGCCTCGCGACGGTCGTGCCCG
>JBGGMQ010000782.1:0-3790 GCA_041287975.1 Verrucomicrobium sp.
ATTCCACACCGGCACGCGATGGCCCCACCAGATCTGGCGGCTGATGCACCAGTCCTGAATGCCGCCCAGCCAGTGGTCATACACCTTCGCCCAGCGGTCGGGGTAGAAGCGCATGTTCCCATCGGCCACCACTGCCTGGGAGGCGGGCACGCTGGGATATTTCAAAAACCACTGCTCGCTCAGGCGAGGCTCAATCGGCACACCGGCGCGTTCGGAGTAGCCCACATTGTTCTGATAAGGCTCCTCTTTCACGAGGTCACCCATCTCACGGAGCCTCTCCACGGCCTTCTTGCGGGCCTCGAAGCGGTCCAGCCCGGCCAGGTCCTTGCCTGCCAGCTCGTTCATGGACGCGTTGGGGTTCATGATGTCGATCTGGGGCAGGTTGTGCCGCTGACCGATCTCAAAGTCCGCCTTGTCATGCGCAGGCGTCACCTTCAGCACACCCGTGCCGAACTGGGGGTCGATGTGATCATCCGCAATGATGGGGATGCCGAGCTGGTTTTCCAGTGGCAAAGGGCGACGCACGTGTTTGCCGATGAGGTGAGCGTAGCGCTCATCTTTCGGGCTCACGGCAATGGCGGTATCGCCAGGGATCGTCTCTGGCCGCGTGGTGGCGATGGTCAGCCAGGTGCCGGGCTCTTCCACCACTTCCACTTTGAAGTAGTAGAGGTGGCCATTCTGCTGGCGCATCTCCACTTCCTCATCGCTCAGGGCGGTGAGGGCGGAGGGGCACCAGTTCACCATGCGCTTGCCGCGGTAAATGTGACCCTTCTTGTACAGGTCCACGAACACCTTGGTCACGCATTTGGAGTACTCCTCGTCCATGGTGAAGCGCGTCCGCGACCAGTCGCAGGAGGCACCCAGGGCGCGGAGTTGCTTCAGAATGATGCCGCCGAATTTTTCCTTCCACTCCCAGATCTTCTCCACGAGCTTTTCGCGGCCCAGGTCGTCCCGGTGCTTGATGGTGCCCTCTTTCTTGAGCGTCTTTTCCACCACGTTCTGCGTGGCGATGCCGGCGTGGTCCGTGCCTGGCAGCCAGAGCACTTCCTTGCCCAGCATGCGGGCGCGGCGGGCCAGGATGTCCTGAATGGTGTTGTTGAGCACATGCCCCAGCGTGAGGATGCCCGTCACGTTTGGCGGTGGGATGACGATCGAGTACGCCGGACGGTCTGCGCTGACGCGGTTCGGGTCCGCAGTAAAACAGCCGCGTTCCAGCCATTGCGCATACCAGCGCTCTTCCACTTCGTTGGGCGTATAGGTCTTGCTCAGTTCGGGCATAGGGGCGCACAGCATGCACCATTTCACTGCCTATTGCAAACGGGTGTGGAGCGGCAGCGGGCTTTGGGCAGCCCTAAGGAACAGCGCACTCAATCAGTTGAGATGTTCGAGATTTGAATCCGCGCGGACACGTATTACGTTGGAGTTGCCGTGATTTTCCCGCCCTTGCCTCGCCGCTACCTGTCGTTGCTCCTGCTCGGCGGGGCGCTTTTCCTCCCGTTGGGCTTGTTTCCAGGGGTGCAGGCCGCCGATCTCAAGCCGACCTCGCTGGAGGATCTGCTGGCTCTCCAGACCCAGGTACAGTCCGTGCAGGAGCGTACGCGCCGGGCCCTGGTGGCCATCGAGTGCGGCGGTGGTACAGCCAGCGGCGTCATCGTCAGCCCCAACGGGCTCGTCTTCACTGCCGCCCACGTCACTGGGGAGCCCAATCGCAAAGTGAAGGTCACCCTTTCTGATGGTCGCTCCGTGGAGGGTACGTCTTTGGGGCTCGATACCTCGACGGATTCCGCCATGGTGCAACTGCCCGCCCCAGCCAAAGCCTGGCCGTACGTCGCCATCAGCCGCGAGACGCGTGCCGTGAAGGTGGGGGACTGGTGCTTCGCCCTCGGGCATCCGGGGGGATGGGATGCGGCCCGTGGCCCGGTGCTGCGCATCGGCAAGCTGGTTAAAGTCTCCTCCAACATGCTCCAGAGCGACTGTGTGCTCATGGGCGGCGATTCGGGCGGGGCGCTCTTTAATCCCCAGGGCGATGTCATCGGCATCCACAGCCAGATCTGGCAAGGGCGGGACCAGAACCTCCACGTCAGCATGTCTCCCTTCCTGCGGGCCTGGGACACGCTCAAAAAAGGTCAGGTCATCACAACCTGGGCGCAAGGAAGTGGAGGCTGGATCGGCCTCAGCACAGAGGCTGCCGTGGGCGGGCTCAGCATTCGCGCCATTGCGCCCGATTCCCCGGCAATGAAAGCGGGCCTGAAGGAGGGCGACGTGATCCTCAGCGTGAACAATGAGAAACTCGCGGCTCCGGTGGACTTCTCCCAAGCCATTCGCAACCGCACGGCGGGTCAACTCGTGACGCTGAAAATCCAGTCGCCTCACGGGGAACGTTTCGTGGAAGTGAAGCTGGCCCAGCGACCCGAACCGTAAACTCTGGATCTGGACAACCCATGGCGGCATGGGAAGATGAAGCGATGACACTCCCGAGGGCCAAAAGAACCAGCATGGCAGCCGCTGCGACACGGTGCTGTCTGACCCTCGCCGTGGTCTTGGTGTCGTCTGGTGGTCTGCCCGCTCAAGAAGTGCTACCCGACTCCGCCCGCACCAATGGTACGGCCAGCCTGAAAGCCGTGAATGCCGTCAAAGAACTGGCCTTGCAGAGCGCGGTGCAGATCGGCAGCAGCCGGGAAAAAGCCATCACCGGCATCGTCGTCTCCCCAGATGGCTATCTGCTCACACTGGCCAGTGAGGCGGAGGCCGTGAAACCTTTTCGCGCCTTCCTCAGTGACGGTTCAGGCATTGAAGTGCGTGAGGTGAAGCGGGACGACGCGCTCAATCTCATGCTGCTCAAGGTCGACCGGCTGGGCTTCATGCCCGTCGCTTGGGGGGAGTCGCTCTCTCTCGACATTGGCCACTGGGTGGTCAGCCCCACCGACAAAGGGAAGGACGTCCGGCTGGGTGTGATGAGTGCCAATCGGCGGAGCATCCCCAACTCCGGTGCTGTGCTGGGTGTGCGTTTCGGGATTGACGATGCCGCAACAGGCGTCACAGTGGAAGAGGTCGCCAAAGACAGTCCTGCCGACCAAGGGGGGCTGGAGAAGAATGACGTGATCCTCTCCGTGGATGGACAGAACGTCACGCGCAATGAAGCCGTGGCCCGCATTATCTCCACCCGCCGCCCGGGGGATGTGGTGAAAGTTCGCTATCGTCGTGCCGGACTCGACAAGGAGTCTGAGGTGCGCCTTGCCAGCAAGAGCCGCGTGCTCACGAACTGGGCGGGTGAAGATTTCGGCAACCACGGCACCTCCCTTCGCACTGACAACTTCTCCGAAGTGATTCAGCACGACCTCCCCCTTGACCCCGCTGATATGGGCGGTGCGGTCTTTGACCTCCACGGCCGCGCCATCGCCATCAACGTGGCGCGCGTGGACCGCGTGACCAACTACGCCCTGCCCGTCGAGGTGTTCCTGCCTGACCTGCTGAAGTGGCTGCGGGAAGACCGGGTGAAAGAGAAGCGGAAGGAGAAGTAGGCTTGGGGTGAGGGCTAGGAAACTCTGCGACAGACGCCCTCTTGGTGCCTCGTCCTGACTCAAAACACCTCGCCCCCTCGGGGTTATATTTTTCCACAAGCGTCTGAGATATGGACCGGAAACTCGATGTCGAAGGCATCTAAGAGGGTAGCCGGGGGTCGAGGAAGTAACACGATCGAACACCCCCGGTTGCCGCAAAATTGAATGCATCCTGAAGGGATGCCAGAATGGTTGCTCTTGCCTGTTATAGCCGCCCGCACCCTTTTTTG
>JBGGMQ010000783.1:0-3446 GCA_041287975.1 Verrucomicrobium sp.
GGCGGCCAACAGGAACCACTTGAAGAAAGGGCAGGAGGGGTGCATGAGAAGACTGGGAAAGTTATTTCATCCAGCGAATGATCACGGCTGAGTCTTCCGTCAGTCTTGTCACGCTCGCTTCGCCCACAGGCGGCACGAGGCCTTCCGCTTTGGCAACGTTGAAAATCGGACGTTGTACTGAGACCGTGGTCCGGGCCGCAGTCTGGGCCAGAGACATGGGGAACTCGTACATGGCATTGTTGAAGGTGTCAGTGACCACCCGTGGGGCGGCCATGTCCCGGGTGAGTTTCCATCGGCGGTATCCCACCTCGAACCGCAGGCCCACGAGTCGGTTGCTGAAATCAATCTGACTTTCAAACGAAGTGTCGGGAGGCATGGTTGCAGTGGCCCGGATGATGTCGTCTTCGGAACCGTTCCTTCTGTGAGGTCGCCCATTGGTGAAGTGGTATTCTGTGCCGCTGGCAATGGAAGCATGGAAGTCGCGGGGCGGCACGTACTGCAGACAGGCGGCGTCCAGCACCGTGCGCTGGCCTGCAAGGCACTCCGTCACCAGTGACAGGGCCAGTTCCTGGCTCTGCTCTTGGGCAGGGATGGCCAGACTCTTTTCCACGGCGACCACCAGGCATTGCAGAGGAAACAACGGCTCCAGTTCTTCTTTGGCAGCAGAGGGTGGAGCGGGCGTGGGTTTGGGTTCCTGCCAGGTCACCTGCGTGACGCACCAGCGCAGCACCTTGGGCGGACTGGTGGCAGCGCCGCTGTCTGCTTGAATCACTGAGACTACACAGGGTTCGCCCAGCGGCACTCGGGCGGAGCTTCGTAACTCACCTGCGGGAAAAGAGGGCCGGGTGATGCCGGAATTCGTGGCATGGGTCTCCGGCACTCCGGGCTGCCAGATGCCCCAGTGCTGCCAGGTGGGCAGGCGGCTGTGCTCTGCGCCCACATGGACGGCGATGAGACCGCTGTCCCGGTGGAAGGTGGCACCTGTTCGGTCATTCTCCCCGACCATTTTCAGCTCCAAATGACGCATGTTGAAGTAGATGCCTTTGGGATGAGGGGCGGTGTTGACGTAGTTTCCTCCATAGTAGGTGACCGGCTCCGCCGCCTGCCACCGTGCGCTTTGACCGGACCTGTGGGCATTGTGCGTCACGGAGCTGACTGTCGCCTTCCCCTCTGACACCGCTTTGAGCAATGCCTTCCCCAGTGGTGCAGTTTGGGACGGTCCCGCTTGCAGGAGTCTTGGCATCCAGTCCAGCGGCGTGTCGATCCGCCACACGGTGGTGCCGAGTGAGGCCGAGGTTTCCAGATCGATGGCGGGCCTCCCTGGAAAGGCTGGAGGGGCTTTCGGTTGCGAGGTCCCGTCAATCATTCGGGTGAAGGTAACAAGGGCCCGGTCTCCTTGCAGGGCCGCACTGGTGAGGAGGATTTTGCCCGGCTGCCAGGTTCCCGACGTCTCCAGGTTGATCGCCTCCCGGTTGTGGAGATTCACTTCCGCCAGCTCCAGGTTCCCTGGGTCTGCCTCGGTGCCTTCCATGGCATGTTTCCAGTGCTTCCAGCGCACGGGTCCGGCAGGGCTGTCCAGAGTCAGGATGCCCTCCACCCGGCTGGCGGCTGCGCCCGGCTCAGAGGCGTCCGCCGCCAGGTCCACCGCCATGTTGTATTGCACGGAATAGACCTCCTCTTCTGCCACAAGCGGGCGAAACACCTTGTCCGTACCGGGGGGCTCAAAGCCAGATGAGTCGTTCCATCGCAACTGCGACTTCACCGATTGCTCGCGTTCAGAGACGGGCAGGGAAGTCTTGCCGGGTGAGGTGGCCAGACTGGTGACCATGCGCAGCTCTGCCTTGCCTCCTCCATCAAGGTTGGGACTGGCTAGCCATCGATGGAGCAGGGGGCCGTCCTCCGCTGGGGACTGACGCTTTGCGATCCACTCAGTGAAGGCTTTTGCGGGCACCGTCAGTGTCCATGCCTGAGCGGCACCGCCCGTGGACTTCAGCCGGGGGACCTCCATCTCCCTCCTGGCCAGATCCGGAGCCACCGTCACCTGACCAAAGAGAGCGAGGACATAACCGGTGTGTCCCTGCCCGTCATCCGGGGGCTCCATCTGCGTGGCGACCAGAAAGGGCTCATGCAGCGGCACCAGGGCCTGGGTGCGGACCGTCCACGGACGGAACATCTTCCGTGGTGTTGGGAAATAATCATGCGCCCACGTCGCGTTGGGCCGTTCCGTCACGCCATGCGTGTGGGTGAATTCCAGCGCGATCTCCGCACCGCCGTGCTTCGTCTCCAGGTCCATCTGCCCCGTGGCGACTGTGCCCACTGGCTCGTGAGCGAGCCCTTCCAACATCTGAGCCCACACCCCCGGCGGCAGCCCCCGGCCCGGCCAGCGCTGGATGGTCGACCAGTAGTGGGACGACTCCCCCTGGGGCACATAGTTCAAGGTCCGCTGAAAACCCATCTTGAAGCTCTCGCGGGGGCTTGCTTCGTTTGCCAGCCCGGTGACGAAGTCGAGAATGCCCTGCGCTTTTGCGGACTCAAGCCACTTGCCCCACGACATTTTTCCCTGTCCCTCATCAAGCGTAAGCGCCTTCGCCATGTCGGCGGCAGGGATGCGCAAAAGGCCCAGGCTGAGCCGCATTTCGCCATCGCGCACCTTTTCACCCGCAGCGAGAAACTGGAGGGGATCCGGAAGTGCTGCGGCGGGTTGCTGGGCATACGCAATCGCGCCCAACGCCACCAGCACCACTCCCCGCAAAATGTTCCATGGCAGGGAGACAGGGCGATGGAGGGCGTGCATCGCCTCGCAGGTTAGAGATTTGCTCGACTGACGTCAAGAATCCCGTCAGACCGGGCTGGGAGCCGGGGGCGTCACTCGATCCACCAACTTCTCCACGTGTTCCCGCACTGCGGCGGGCCAAGTGAGCATGAGGCTGCGCATACGGTCGTAGTCGCCAGCGTAAAAGGCGCGGTTCACTTCTTCGAAGTCGGAGAGATTCCCGGCAACGGCGTGCAGGAAGCGGTGCAAGGCATCAATGGACTGGCGCTTCTGGTCCCGGTCCGCGTGGGTCTTGCGGGCCTCTTCGACAAGCTTGCGAAGGGCTACGGAGGCACCACCAGGCTGCCCGTTGAGCCAGTCCCAGTGGCGGGGTAGCAGGGTCACTTCGCGGGCAACCACGCCGAGCTTGGGGCGGCCCGGACCACGACGGGTGTCGAGGTCGGTCGTGCTGCAGATGTCTCCTTGAGGTTCCGGCGTCGCCAACGAGAGCCTGGCGATGAGGTCCTCGGGGTTCCCGCGGAAGTCCACTTCCACTGGCTGGCTGGTCACATCGTCAAAAATGAGCACGGGCTCACCCTGGGCCTTGTCAAAGTGAGGCTTGATCTGGAGAGCCACGACGGACAAGGGACCTTGGGCCAGAAGTTCATGGCCGGAGAAGGCGATGACCAAAGTG
>JBGGMQ010000784.1:0-2802 GCA_041287975.1 Verrucomicrobium sp.
CAAAGATGTGGTGTTGGCGCTACCTACAAATGAATGCTCAGAATTGAGTACAGAGGAATTCACGAAGGTGGTTCAAGGCCTCGTACTTCAGAAGAACGAGATTGAGGGAACCGAAAGACTCGAAGTGCCTGGGGACGGCACATTTCCGCGTAGCATCTATGTTTGGCACCCGGGCACCAAGACGTTGCACGTCAATCACATGGGGAGTGTAGATGGAGACTCCTTCTCGACGCTGCAGTGGATTGGAGGCGACTGGGTAAGGACGTCATTCTCTTGGAAGCGGTAGAGTTGGAGAGTAGCCGCTGAAGAGGCCAGATGGCAAGTCTGGCGCTCCGGTGGCGTCTGACATTGCGGGGGCGTTGCAGACCTCTCAAAGCTGCGTCAGGCCGCAGCACTCCGTAGCTCCTTCGTCGCCAGGTGGATGGCGTCGTGGGTTCGAGGCAAGTTTGTGATGCCTGCAATGTCACGGGAAGGTTTTTCGCGAATGCGGCCGCAAATGGTCCAGCGTCCCTCCGGGACGCTAAGAATGGGCTAGGCAACATCCGGCGGGTGTCAGCACCGGCTACCGTCTGTAGTCCCTTCAGGACTTGGTCCAAAGGAAGTTCAATTCCAGGGAGACGGCCGGACCTCGGGAAGTCCTTGCCGGCATCGTTTTACTGCGACCGTCCTCCATCCCTTTGAGCACGATTTCATTTGCCTTGTCGGCTGATTCGCTTTGGTAGAGGCAACATCTTTATGCCTACCGTTCTTCGAGCCATTCAAGGCGACATCACCAAGCTGCAGGTGGATGTCATCGTCAATGCTGCCAATTCGTCTTTGCTGGGTGGTGGAGGGGTGGATGGCGCGATTCACCGGGCGGCGGGGCCGGAGCTGGTGGACGAATGCCGACTGCTGGGCGGATGCAAGACGGGTGACGCCAAGATGACGGGGGGATACCGGCTCCTTGCCAAGCATGTGATTCACACAGTCGGACCCGTGTGGAATGGCGGCGAAAAGGGTGAGGCAGAGTTGCTGGCGTCGTGCTACCGGAAGTCCATTGAGATTGCGGACATCAATGGGTTGGTTTCCATTGCCTTCCCTGCCATCAGCACTGGCATCTACGGGTATCCCAAGGAACAGGCGTGTGAAATCGCGGTGGCGACGGTGCGCGACTTTTTGGCTCAACCCTCCAGTATCGAAGAGGTGTTCTTCTGCTGCTTTTCGTCGAGCGACCTGGAGTTGTATGAGCGCCTGCTGGAGGTGGAGCCTATTGTCTAAGCGGAGGATCGATGCTGGTGTGGATAATGCAAACAGCTTCGGTGACGTCTAAAGCACTCTGGCATCCCTTCAGGATGCAATATTTAATGTTCCACCAGGGGTATTCGGTCGTGTTACTCCCTCAACCCCTGGCTACATGCTGAGATGCCTTCGGCATCGATTTCCAGGGCTTTATTTCCTCCAACAACGTCGAAACGACAGTTGCAGGCCTCCTCCTTCAACCACTAGCAAACGCCTTTCTGAGCAACTCCAGACTCTTCGGGATGGCAGTCAGCGGGTCTTCCTTGCCCTCGAACTCGAGTGATACATAGCCGGTAAATCCTGCTTTCTTCATGATGGCGCCGATGCGGTCGTAGTCGAGGTCAAGAGTGTACCAGGTACCGCCGCCGTAGTAGGTTTTAGCCTGAAGGAGGACGGTGTCTGGAGCGAGGAGGGCCAGCCGATCATAAGGGTCCTCAAGGAAACAACCAGTGTCGAGGGTGACACGAAGCCAGGGGGAGTTCACGGCATCGACCACACGCTTGACGCCCTGTGGGGTGCGGCCGAGGCCCCAGTGGTTTTCAAGGCCCATGATGACGCCGCGTTTTTCGGCTTCTTTGGCGAGTCCAGCATAGGCTTCGATCACCCACTCAAAGGCGTTTTCTTCATTGTAGCCTGGCAGAGGATCATCCTTGCCACGGCGCGCCATGAGCTCGTCAAAGGACTTGGTCGTGCCCCAGGTGCCGGAATTCACTCGCATGGTGGGAATGCCGAGCTGATAAGCCTGCTCAAGGCAGTCCACGGTATGGTCGAAGTTCTTCTTCCGCTTCTCTTTGTCCGGCGAGAGAAATCCTTGATGGGTGGAGTAGCCCATAAGGTCCAGACCAAGAAGGAAGGCGTGGCGCTTGATCTTGAAAAGTTCCGCGGGTTCATACGAGGGTAACTGCCTCTGCAAGATCTCGAAGCCGTCAAAGCCCATCCTGGCGGCATGGTCGAGACACACATCCATGGGCCGCAGGGCATCGCGATTGAAGCCCCAGAAGGAATACGAGGAGACGCCAATGCGGTTAGGTCGCAGGGAAAGACCACTCGACTTGGATTCCGCAGGTGGGGTCTGGCTGGTTGCGTGACACAGCGGCAGGGACGCAATGGCTCCAGTGGCGAGAAAATGGCGGCGTTTCATCCGCCGTCATTAAATCACAGGGACCCTCCACCGGCACAGTGAATTCCGACCGGGTCCGGCAATTATTTCCTTAGGACATCCTGTAGATAGAGATCGCTCACTGGCTGGGTTTGACAGTCGTCTCCGAGGAGCTTTTTCAACTTCGCCAGAGCTGCTTCCCGATTGTCGCCCGTATTTTGCTCATGCCGCGCCCAGAATTCCTCCCACCAGCCTTCCGGCTGGATCTTGGCCCCGGCATATTCAGTGATGCGGCCAGTCTTGCCACCCGTGACGAGGCTGCCGACACTACTGCCCTGGTCATACACACGGTCGATCTGCTTCTTGATCGCGATCAGATCTGCTTCTGAAACAATGCCATTCGAAGTGGCCTTGTAGAACTGCAC
>JBGGMQ010000785.1:0-3071 GCA_041287975.1 Verrucomicrobium sp.
AACAACCATCCCAAGCCCTTCATTTGGACCGCAACAGCCTGCGACATCCTGGAGAAGTAAAGCGCGGTCGTCGCAGACTCCTTAATATGCCGTCTGCTTGACGGACAACACCAGAGGGAGTCTCCATCTTCCCGTCAGCCACACAGATTCACCCCTGCGCTTTCAGAGTGACCGCAAGGCGTCCCAGGCTGGTGTCAAAACGTTCCTGAATGTGGTCATCCAGGCGGAAGCCGGTGTCCGTGTAGTGAAACTGGGTGTCAACCACGAAGACTCCCTGGCGCAGATCCGTGGCCCCCAGCACAGAGAGCACGGGTTTCAGGGAATAATCAATGGCCAGGAGGTGGGCCTGGGTGCCCGCTGTGGCGATGGGGACTATCGTCTTGCCGCGCAGTGAGTTTTGGGGCAGAATGTCGAGAAGGGCCTTCAAGCCGCCGGTGAAGGAGCCTTTGTAAATGGGAGTGGCGATGATGATCGCCCTGGCCTTCTCGACCTTGGCCTTGAATGAGGCAAAGGACTCACTCTCATAGCGGGCCTGAATGAGATCTTCGGCGGGGAAGTCGAGAATGCTCACCGTCTCGTTGGTGACATTCCAGGCTTCGAGGGTGCTGGCAGCGAATGCCAGCAGGGCGGATGAGCGGGATTGGGGAACAGGGCTACCGGAGATCAACAATACGTCGGACATGGGAAGAGTACGTTTACGAGCGGGGATGGTTGTCGGATTTAGACTTGCGAGGTATTGATAATGGCCCAGGATCGAGTTGACGGCAAGCTGTGCTCAAAAGGCAAGGCCTGCCCCAAGGACCCAAGGCAGAGACTGCTGCACCCAGGGAGGGCTGGATTCGACACGACACAAGACCACGAGGATCCCCAGCGTTTGCAATGGGCACCCCTCTCCCGTCAGGCTGCCGCCGCCTGCCTTTCCGCGGTGCCTCGAGTGCTTTCCATGAACCTGTGCCGAAGCTCAAACACGGCCACCGAGCCCGGACAGATCTTGGAAAACTCCACCTCCAGCCCATGCAGGCTGGCAAATGCCGCGAGCATATCGGCATCGCGGTCTGCCACTCCCAGCAGGAGTCGCGTATGGATTTGCGGATTGTTCCGGGTCAGCCCGGCATACCAACCCAGAAGTACCTGGAGCGAAGCATGGATGCGAGTGCTGCCGAGAGTCTCGGCAGCGTCGCCTTCATCATCAAGCGGTTCCCCTGTTGACACCCACGTCAGGTAAAGGTGGCTGGAGACAAAAGCCGCGTCCAGAGCCGCCAACTGACTTACGTGATAACTTACTTTGCCAGCAGAGGCAAGTATGACCAGATGCTGAGGGAGGACACTCCCACTCCCAAAAAAGCTACAGCAGGTTTGTCTGCAGGGAAGAAAGAGAAGGAGACGCAATAAACTCCAGGAACCGACACGTGGGAAGCCAGGAGGAGGAGCTTGCCTGGCCCAAGGCTGAGACCGCTTGAAGGCGGCACTCCGCCCCTGC
This sequence comes from Verrucomicrobium sp., assembly GCA_041287975.1. Lineage (GTDB taxonomy): Bacteria > Verrucomicrobiota > Verrucomicrobiia > Verrucomicrobiales > Verrucomicrobiaceae > Verrucomicrobium. The sequence continues at coordinate 1,481 of JBGGMQ010000785.1, forward strand.
AGACTTCATCATTTTTGCCATGTCATCGACACGTATGGTGACAAATACTTCGCAGAAGACCTTTGCAAAGTGAAGCCAATTTGAGCCATCATCTGCCATGAATTCCTACACTACTTTGGCCCTGGCAGCCACCGCTTGCTGCGCAGGCACCCCCCTTTCCGCCTCGGCAGCTTCGCTCAAACTCATCGGGCAGTTTGCCCCCAAAGACGGGGGGGCGGAGATCGTAAGTTATGTCAAAGATGGCTCCCGACTTGCCTCCATCTACTCTGGTGGCAAGGATGGCCATGGCGTACAGATCCTGAAGATGCTCCCCAACGCGTCGTTTGTTGAGGAGGCCAGCGTCAATTTGGGAACCTTTTTTGAAGGCAAAATCCTGACCGTCAGCAGTGTGGCCCTGGACCCGTTGGGCAGAGGGTTGGGGGCCGCCGTGATTGTACCGCAGGACAACGCAGGCGTCCGCGGCAAACTGGTCTTCTTTGACTACCGTACAGGAATCCTCGTGGGGCCTGGGCTCGACGTGGGGTCCCATCCCGACTGCGTCAAGTTCTCTGACGATGGCCGTCACTTGCTGGTGGCGAACGAGGGCGAGTACGTCAAGGGTGCCTCCGCACCCGGCTCCCTTTCGGTAGTGGATGTTTCCGGGCTCAAGTCACCCACGGTCGAGGAAGTCAGCACTCTCAGCGTGCAGACTTACGACTTCAAAGACCAGGACCTTAGCAAGATTCGCGTCAATGAAACCGAGGTGCCCCGCTGGGAAGCCATGGAGCCCGAGTACGTCGTGGCCACGGGCGACCGCGCCTATGTGACCCTCCAGGAAAACAACGCCATCGGAGTCTTTGACCTCAAGGCCCGCCGCTGGCTGGGGGTGCACAGTTTGGGCACACTGACGGAGACGATTGACGCCAACAGCCAGGACAAAGCAGCGCTGATCAACCAAAAGGTCACGGGCCTGCCGATGCCGGACACACTGACCGTCTTTCAACAAGGAGAGCGTGTGCTCATCGCCACGGCAAACGAAGGCGACGCACGTCCGGACGACTTTGATCGGGTGACGCTCGCCAGCAGCCCGCTGGATCCTAGCATCGCTTCTCAGTACCCGCTGGGGCAGTTTGGCAGTCTGGAGATCTCCAAGCTGCAAGGGGACACGGATGGAGATGGCGACATCGACGTCCCAACTATGTTCGGCACGCGGTCTTTCTCGCTCTGGAATGCAGACGACCTGAAACTCGTGGTGGATAGTGGTTCCCTAGAACTCGTGCTTTTGGAGAACGACAAAGCTTTGCACAACATTGACGACGGCAGCCCGGGCAAAATGGACAAGCGCTCCAGCAAGAAAGGGCCCGAGCCTGAAGCCCTGACCGTGGGACAGATTGGCGACCAGCAGTACCTCTTCATAGCCATGGAGCGCCAGAATGGCGTGCTGATGTACAACGTGACCCAGTCCGACAAGCCGGTGTTCACCGCGTATACCAACACCATCGCTGAGAAACTGGTGGCCCCGGAGTCCCTCGTGTTCGTTCCCGCTGATGCCAATCCTTCCGGAAAGCCGCTGCTCATTGGTGGCTACGAGCTGAATGGCGGCGGCATCGGG
>JBGGMQ010000786.1:0-6624 GCA_041287975.1 Verrucomicrobium sp.
GAGGTGAAGGAATCACCTCGCAAAGAGTTCCTCTACTGGAGCGATGATGGCGACCTGATGGCGCTCCGCCACGGCAACTGGAAGGTGGCCTTCCTTGAGCAGAATGGCAAGGTCAGCGCCGAGTTCCCCACCGGCGCGTGGGGCAGCGAGTTCACCAAGCTTCGCGTTCCCAAGCTCTACAACTTGCGCTCCGATCCCTTTGAGCGCGGCCCCGAGGGGCAGTTGTATGCGGGATGGATGGCTGAACGGGTCTTCCTGATCGTTCCTGCCCAGGCGTTGGCGGCGCAGTGGCTCGCAACCTTCAAGGAATTCCCGCCTCGCCAGAAGCCAGCGAGCTTCAACCTCGACGAAGTGATGCGGAAAATGTCTGAGGCACATAGCGCAACCAAGTAACTTCATCCCGCCAGAATCTCGGTCCTCTACGGGAGTTGGCGTGCCCGTCGAGGACGGGCCCGGTTACAGTTAGGTGAGCTGAGTAGAATGAAAGAAGGTGAATCGAACACCATGAGCACACGCGACCAGATTCTCGAACTGAAGAAACGCATCTCCGCCTCGGTCATCGGCCAGGAGGAGGTGATTGATCAGTTGCTCATCGCGCTGCTGGCGAATGGTCACCTCCTTATGGAAGGTCTGCCGGGGCTGGCCAAGACGCGGACGATCAAGATGCTGGCGGCCAATCTTGAGAGCCAGTTCAGCCGGATCCAGTTCACCCCGGATCTTTTGCCAAGTGATATCACGGGAGCCGAGATCTATACCGGTGAAGCAGGTGGCGGTAAGTTTGAATTTCAGAATGGGCCTGTCTTCGGCAATCTCATCCTCGCGGATGAGATCAACCGGGCTCCGGCCAAGGCGCAGGCAGCGCTGCTCGAGGCCATGGAGGAACGTCAGGTCACGGTGGCAGGAAAGACGCACAAGCTGCCAGATCTCTTTCTGGTGCTGGCCACCCAGAACCCCATTGAACAGGAAGGCACCTATCCCCTGCCTGAGGCGCAAATGGACCGCTTCCTCCTGCACGTCTTTGTTGGCTACTCGAACGACGAGGATGAGCGCAAGATCCTGCGGCTCGTGCGAGGTGAAGACGCGGGCGCGGTTGCAGGCCCCACTGACAAAGTTCCGGCTCAAGGCATCTTCGATGCCCGTCGTGAAGTGCTGGCCGTGAAGGTGTCTGACACCGTTGAACAGTACATGGTCGCGATCATCGCCGCTACACGCCGCCCGGGCGATTTCAAAGGGTCAAAGCTCGCCAACTGGATCAAGGTTGGGGCCAGCCCTCGTGGCACACTTGCCCTTGACCGGGGAGCCCGTGCTCATGCCTGGCTGGAGGGGCGGGACACAGCAACCCCGGATGACGTGAAAGCCGTGACCCATGCCTGTCTGCGCCACCGTCTGACCCTCACTTACGAAGCCGAAGCAGAAGGCACGACCAAGGATGCGGTCCTGGATGAGGTGCTCAAGCAAGTGGCCGTGCCATGACAACCACCCCTCAACTCTCTCAACCCGGAGTGTATGCCGATCTGGAAAGTCTGGTCCGGCTCCAGTTCAACGCCCGCGGGTTCAGTTTTTTGCCGAGGCAACCCATTCATTCCATTCTCGCAGGACGGCACAGCTCGCGGCTACGAGGGCGGGGGCTGAACTTCGAGGAAATCCGCCGCTACCAGATGGGAGATGATGTGCGACAGATCGACTGGAAAGTCACTGCCCGAACGCGCAAGACCCACAGTCGCGTATACACGGAGGAGCGGGAGCGAACCACCCTGCTGCTCGTGGATCAACGACGGACAATGTTCTTTGGCAGTGTCAAGAACATGAAGTCCGTCACGGCAGCGGAGGCGGCCGCACTGGCAGCGTGGCGGGTGCTCTCCCAGCAGGACCGGGTAGGCGCACTGGTCTTTCATGACACGGGCATCGAGGAAATACGCCCACAGCGAAGCCGCGCCACGGTCATGCGGATCTTGAATGCCGTGGTGACCCAGAACCATGCTCTCAGCATCAGTGTTCCTGACACGCAAGAACTCTCCGGACAGTCCATGTTCAACGAAGCCCTGCGCCGCTGTGAACGACTGGCGAAGCATGACTGCCTGGTGTGTTTGATCAGCGACGGCTCAGGCCACGATGCAGAGACCCAACGTCTCCTCACCCGCATCTCCCAGCACAATGACGTGTTGTTCGTTTTCATTCATGACCCTCTCGAAGTCGAGCTTCCCGATGCCGGCCCGCTCGTGTTTGGCGATGGGACGGGTCAGATGGAGGTGAATACCGGCAGCGCAGCCGTGCGGGACCGCTTTCGCGAAACCTTCGCGGATCAACGGGCTTCAGCACGCGAGTTTCTTCTGCACCGGGAAACGGTCATTCTACCACTCAGCACCAGCGAAAGTGTGCCCGATCAATTGCGGCACGAACTGGGACGTCGCAAACCATGAACGACGAATCCACCAGTCTGGACCGCCTGCATGATCTGATGCTCCCGCCGGAGATTTCCTGGTGGCCGCCTGCGCACGCATGGTATTGGGTGCTGGGAAGCTTCGCCCTTGCAGCACTCTGGCTTCTGGTGCGGTCATTCAGCCACTGGCAGCAGCAGCGCTACCGCCGCGAGGCTCTGGCTGAGTTACGGGCTCACCACGCTGCTCTGTCCGATCCCTCCCAACGTGTGCAGGCCCTGACCGCCCTGGCTGTGTTGATGAAGCGCGTAGCGATCACCGCTTACCCACGCCGGGAGACTGCCAGCCTCACAGGTTCCGTATGGCTGGCATTTATTGATGAGACCTCCGGCAAGACTGCTTTTGCGGAGTCCGATGGCAGCATCCTGGAAACGGTGGTCTATGGAGCCCCTACGGGACGACCGGTAGACGACAAACAAGTGGAAGAGCTGGCCCACCAGGTGCGACTGTGGATCACCACTCACCGGACGAATCTTCCTGATCCACAAGGAGGACTTTCGTGATCACCCTGGCGTATCCCTGGGTGCTGTGCCTCCTGCCACTGCCCTTTCTGGTAGCGGCTCTGTGGCCGCCCCACAGAGAGCCCAGCCAGGCACTCGTTGTACCGTTTCTGGATCGTCTGGCCACACTCACCGGCCAAAGGGCCCAAACGGGAGCCGTCGTGCGTGAAGGGGGCTGGCTTCGCAAAGCGACGCTGCTACTCAGCTGGGTGCTGATCGTGCTCGCCGTGGCACGGCCGCAATTCATCGAGCCACCTGTGAGCAAGGAGATCCCCGTGCGGGATCTGTTGCTGGCAGTGGATCTCTCCGGGTCCATGGAGACCAGGGACTTCAAAAACGCCAAAGGTGAAATGGTGGACCGGCTGACCGCTGTGAAGGAGGTGCTGGATGATTTCCTCGCCCGCCGCCACGGGGATCGCGTCGGGCTCATCTTTTTTGGCAATGCGCCTTTTGTTCAGGCACCGTTTACCGAGGATCTGAACGTCTGCCGGCAGCTTTTGCAAGAGGCCCAAGTAAAGATGGCCGGGCCACAAACGGCCCTGGGGGATGCATTGGGGCTGGCGATCAATGTCTTTGAGCGCAGCGCGGTAAAGGACAGGGTGCTCATCGCCTTGACCGATGGCAACGACACCGCCAGTCAGGTGCCACCGGTTAAAGCTGCTGCCATCGCCAAAGACAAAGGCATCACCATTCACGCGGTCGCCGTCGGCGATCCTCGTGCGGCGGGTGAGGACGCACTGGATGTTGATACGCTGAAGCAAATTGCCGAATCTACTGGCGGCCTCTTCTCCCAGGCCACGGATCGCGAACAGCTTGAGTCGATCTATCGCAAGCTCGACCAGATAGAATCTCGCAAGGCCCAGACGATCACGCACCGGCCGCGAAGGGATGTGTACTGGTGGCTGGTGGCAGCAGCTTTCGGGCTGTCCCTCCTTCAGCAGGCGCTGCAATTGCTCCTGCATCGTGCCCCGTCCACCATGGCCCGCCGGGCGACAGGCGAACGAAATCAAGCGCAGGAGGTGCCCGCATGATGGCCGACTTCCATTTCATCCGCCCATGGTGGCTGCTTGCCCTCATCCCGGCGGCATGGCTCTGGTGGACTCTGAGGCGTCGCACTGATGCCACGCAACCCTGGCATGGCATCATTGCTCCGCATCTTCTCACCCACCTTCTCAGCGGCGTGAGGGATCGTCCCCGTGCCGGACCGCTCAACCTCATTGCAGCGGGCTGGGGCATCGCTGTCGTCTCCATCGCCAGCCCCAGTTGGCGTCGCGAACCCACGCCCTTTGCCGATGACACTGCCGCCCTCGCCATTGTCCTGAAAGTCTCCCCGTCCATGATGACGGAGGATGTACAGCCCAGCCGGCTTGCCCGCGCCACGCAGAAAATTCATGATCTCCTGGCGGGGCGTGGCGGTGCCAAAAACTGCCTCGTGGCCTACGCCGGGACCGCTCATGTGGTCATGCCGCTCACGACCGACGGCGGCATCATCGATACCTTTGCCCAGGCGTTGCAACCGAAGATCATGCCACAGGAAGGTGACGCAGCAGCGGACGCTCTCCGACTCGCCGAACGAACACTGAAGGACGCAGGCTCAGGCTCGATCCTCTGGATCACAGACAGTGTGGCGCCAGAGCAACTGGTACCGCTGAAAGCCTGGCGGGCTGCATCAAAGGAACCTGTCCGGCTGCTGCCTCCTCTTCTGCCTGGGTCCGAATTGGAGACTCTGACTGAAACGGCGCGGTCCGTGTCCGCCAGTGTGACGTCTCTGACGGCAGATGAATCTGACGTGGAGAGTCTGGCCCGACTCGCCAAGTTTACCAACGTGCCGGTGGCGGATGCGGGGAGCCGCTGGCAGGAGGGTGGCTACTGGCTCACCCCGGCCCTGGCTCTCCTCCTCATTCCCTTTTTCCGCCGTGGTTGGATGGTTTCCACTGCCTCACGATGAACACCGACCGACAGCGCTCGTGGCAATCCTGGGCCGCCTGGTCAGCACTGGCCATTTTAGCGGTGATCCTCACCGTTGGCTCCTTCCGCAATCCCCATTTCTGGCTCACAGCGGACCAAAAGGGCGAACTGTTGTTTCATCGTAAGAAGTATGGGGAAGCGGCAAAAGCCTACACGGATCCATGGCACATAGGGGTGTCACAATACCGGCAGGGCGAATTCGAAACTGCCGCCAGGACGTTTGCCCGCGTGCCCGGGGCCAGCGGCGCCTATGACCAGGGCAACGCCTGGTTGATGAGAGGCAGTTACGATGCTGCCATCGCCAGCTATGACCGGGCTCTGGGTTTCCGCCCCGGATGGCGGGAGGCCGAGGAGAACAAAGCTCTGGCGATCGCCCGGAAGAAAATGTTGGAAGCCTCTGGTAAAGACCGCGACGAGGAGTCCTACGACGCATATACCCCGGACGAAATCGTCTTTGATCAGAAAGGCGACGACAAGAAGGGCAAGCCTGTGGAGCTGAGTGCAGGCAAACAGTCTGACGAACAACTCCGCGCCTCCTGGCTGCGTCGGGTGCAAACCACCCCGGGCGATTTCCTCCGGGCAAAATTCGCCTACCAAGCTGCCGGGATGCCCCCGGCCAAACAAGACAGCCAATGAATCCCTACTGGCCTTCCATTTCACTGTGTTTGCTGATTCTGCTCTCTGCCGGGAACATCCTTCCGGCCCAAGAGCCCATGGCACGGGCAGCGATGGAGACAAAGGACACGATCTATGTTGGCCAGAAGTGCACAATGGTGGTGGAACTGCTCGCACCAGGATTCTTCGACAGTGCCGCAGCATTTGACCTTCATGACCCTCAGGGTTTGATCCTCATGCCGCCAGTGAGCAGACCCGTGGTCAGCAGCGAGGAAATTAACGGTGCCAGCTACACGGTGCAGCGACACGAACTGGCCGTGCTCGCCTCCCATGCTGGGAAGGCGGTCATTCCACCGATCAGCGTGCGCTTCCAGTTCAAGCGTGCACCGTTGGACAAGCAGGGAGTTCCGGCCACCGTCAGGACGGAACCCCTCTCCTTCACGGCCACGCTTCCCCCAGGAGCGGAGAAAGTTGGGAACCTGATCAGCGCACGAGCCCTCACCATGGAGGAGCTTTGGAAACCGGACCTGGCCCTGACTCATCCCAAAGTGGGCGACGCCTTTACTCGAACAATCACCTTCACGGCGCAAGACCTTCCAGGAATGATGTTCCCTCCCTTTCCCGCAGGCGAACTGAACGGCATCGCGATCTATGCGAAGCCTCCTCAAGTCCATGACAAGGTCGAGGGTGCGTCCTGGCAGGGACAACGCATCGATGAAATCACCTATGTGTTGCAGACTACGGGTCGGTTCACCCTTCCAGCGGTCCAGCTAGTTTGGTGGGATCTCGATGCGAAGGCCTTGCAGACGATTTCTCTTCCCGCCTGCACGTTTGAGGTGGCTGCCAACCCGGCTTTGGCCGTGACTAAGCCCGGACCAGTAGGGACAGGGTGGGAGCCTCTTCACCTCCGTTGGGTGCTTTTGGGTCTCCTGCTGGGCCTGCCCGCCACTGTCATTCTATTGCAGCCTTCCCTCCGGCGCTTCATCTGGGAGCGGCTCCAAATTTTTCGCCCAGTTCACCTGCAGCCTCTCAATCCTCCCGACCAACGGCACTTGCCCTGATCACTTCCAGATTACTCCTCATGCAACACGATCCTTTGGAAT
>JBGGMQ010000787.1:0-3554 GCA_041287975.1 Verrucomicrobium sp.
GAACACCCTCCTCGCCGTCGAGTACGTGTTCGACAATCCCACGCCGCCCCGCAACGAGGGCGACAAGCTGCTCGGCGATGTGGTGGACCCCCGCTACGTGAGTGTCACCATCCAGCACACGCTCATTGCCATGCCGGACAACGGCTACAAGCCTCGTGTGGATGATCCCCGTGTCGGTTATTTCATGACCCAGCTCACGGACCAGACCTCCACCGAGGTCACCCCCTGGCGGGACTTCATCCACCGCTGGGACCTCAAGAAAAAGGACCCCAACGCCCCTGTCAGTGAGCCTGTGGAGCCCATCGTCTGGTGGATTGAGAACACCACCCCCCTGGAATTCCGCGACACCATCCGCCTCGCTGCCCTGCAGTGGAACCGCTCCTTTGAGAAGATCGGCTTCAAAAACGCCCTGGTGATCAAGGAGCAGCCGGATGACGCCGACTGGGATGCCGATGACATCCAGTACAACGTCCTGCGCTGGACCTCCTCACCCAAGGCCCCCTTCGGCGGCTACGGCCCCAGTTTTGTGAACCCTCGAACCGGGCAGATTCTCGGCTCAGACATCATGCTGGAGTTCGTGTTTGTGAAGAACCGTCTCATGGCCCGCCGTCTCTGGAGCGAGGTCGGACTCGCCGGCATGGAGGCCCCCTCGGCTGAGGCCATGTTCGACAAGAACTCCTGCATGGCCGCCAACGTCATGCAGCAGGGGCTTCTTTTTGGGAACCAGATGATGCGTCTGCGCAAGGCGGACGACGTGGAGTTTGACGTGATGCTGAAGGAAAGCCTCGCGCAGCTAATCTTGCACGAACTCGGGCATACGCTGGGACTCAACCACAACTTCCGCGCCAGCCATTTGCACACACCGGAGGAGCTGCAAAATCGCGCTTTGACAGAGAAGTCAGGCCTCAGTGGTTCGGTCATGGACTACATGCCGCTCAACCTCGGTCCGGACAAAGCCCGCCAAGGCCAGTACTACATCTCTGCCCCCGGTCCTTATGACGACTGGGCCATTGATTACGGCTACAGCGTCGCCGCTCCCGAGCGTGAGGACGAGACCAAAAGACTCGCTGCCATTGCCGGGCACTCTCATGAGTCACAACTGGCCTTTGCCAACGACGCAGATGACATGCGCGCCAACGGCAAGGCCATTGATCCCCGCGCCATGCTCTTTGACATGAGCAGTGATCCCGTGGCCTATGGCGTGGCCAGTTGTGACTTGGTAAAACAGGCCACTGACAAACTCCTGGCAGATTATCCCACTCAAGGCCGTAGCTGGCAGGAACTCACCAATGCCTACATCTCCCTCACCAGCGAAGCCAGCAACAGCCTGACCGCTGTTTCCCGCTACATCGGCGGTGTGTACGTGGAGCGCGCCTATGTGGGCCAGGTGAAAGATGCGCCAGCGCCGTTCCGGCCAGTGGAGTTGGACAAGCAGAAGGCCGCGATGCAGGCGCTCAACAAGTACGCCTTCGGTCCTGAGGCCTGGACTGCCCCTGAAGCGCTTCTCAGCCACCTTCAGCAGCAGCGTCGTGGTTTCGACTTCAGGGATTCCGGCGAGGATCCCAAGCTCCACGAGCGGGCTCAGAAGATCCAGCGTTCTCTGCTCGATCACCTGATGCATCAAAACACCCAGCACCGCATTCTGGACAGCGCCCTCTATGGCAACCAGTACTCGCTGGGCGTCATGATGAAGGACCTGACCGCCAGCATCATGCAGGGCGAGGCAGCCAATGCTCCCATCAGCACCGTGCGGCAGAACCTGCAGCTCGACTACGTGGACCGCTTGTTGAACATCGTGAACGGCCGCGCCTACCTGCCCGCCGTGCAGAGCGTCGCACTGGCACAGTTGAGCAGCATTCAGAGTTCGCTCAAACAACAGCCGGCTTTGGAGGCGAATGAGGCTCACGTCCGCTTCGTTCTTTACAAGATCGAGCGTGGTCTGGATGAGCAGAAACCCTGATGGGATGGTGAGCTTCCTCGAACCCTGATCCCTTCGCTATCATGACGCTGCGCTCCTGTTTGTGGATGATGAGTTGCCTCGGCGTCATGGCCGGCAGTGGGTTGATGGCAGAGTCTGCTTCATCCACTGTTGAAACGGGGTGGCACACGCACGCCGACCGCCCAGCTATCGCGCCCGCATTTTCCACGGATCCAAAGGGTGGCCGGGACGGGCAGGGGGCTTGGGTGATGGAGGCGGATGCCCGCGAAGGATTGCAGGGATGCTGGACGCGGACCTTTCCCGTTCAGCCCGGCAAACCCTGGCAGTTCACGGCGTCCTACCGTGCCAAGGGAGTCAGGACTCCCGAGCAGAGCATCGTGGCCCGCGTGCTCTGGCGGAACGCCAGGGGGCAACCCGTGAAGCATGCCGAGACCACAGAAACTGCCTACCGGCCCGGAGAGCGACCTTCGGCAGAGCCGGAATATCCTGCTCGTGTTGGTGCAGTGACGGATGGCTGGCAGGAAGTCAGTGGCACTTATCTTGCGCCACCGGAGGCAGCCTCTGCAGTCGTGGAGCTTTGGCTGCAGTGGCAGAGCCTGGCCCGCGTGGAGTGGAGTCAGGTGGAGCTGAAGGAAGTGGCGGCCATGCCCTCACGCAAGGTGCGCCTCGCTACCGTTCACTTTCAGCCCAAAGAGGGCAAAACGCTGCTGGAGAAGGCAGCGCTGTTTGCGCCGTTGATTGAGGATGCCGCGCGTCAAAAGGCGGATTTCGTGGTGCTGCCAGAGACGCTTACCTACTACGCTGCCGGGAAAAAGATGGACCAGTGTGCTGAGCCGGTCCCAGGGTCGGTCACCGACTACTTCGGCACCCTCGCCAAAAAGCACGACCTCTACATCGTCGCCGGGCTCATCGAGCAGGACCGGGATCTCATTTACAATGTCGCTGTGCTCATCGGCCCTGACGGTGCGGTTCAAGGCAAGTACCGCAAGACCGCGCTGCCCCGCAGTGAAGTGGAGGCAGGTGTCACTCCCGGACACGAGTTTCCGGTTTTTCAGACACGCTTCGGCAAAGTTGGCATGATGGTCTGCTATGACGGCTTCTTCCCCGAAGTCGCCCGCGAACTCACCCTGAAAGGCGCCGAAGTCATCGCCTGGCCCGTGTGGGGGTGCAATCCCATGCTCGCCCAGGCCCGGGCGTGTGAAAATCACGTCTATCTCGTCAGCAGTACTTACACGAAACCCGCCGACAACTGGATGATCTCCGCCGTGTACAGTCAGGACGGCCGCGTGCTGACCCAGGCGACAGAGTGGGGCACCGTCGCTGTTGCAGAAGTGGATCTGGAAAAACGCGAACACTGGAACAGCCTCGGAGATTTCGAGGCCCAGATCCCCAGTCATCGCCCCGTGGGGAGGTAGGCGTCTCCCGTTGCGTAGCTGGAAACTGTTCGGAGTACAAGCTTTAGCTTGATCGAGCGATCCCTGAGCAGGCTGAGGCCTGTACTCCGAACAATTTCGAGGAGGCGTTGGGCACGCATAGAAGCCCGGAGCAGGAAGCTGTTCGGAGTACAAGCTTTAGCTTGATCAATCGACCCCTGAGCAGGCTGAAGCCTGTACTC
>JBGGMQ010000788.1:0-5228 GCA_041287975.1 Verrucomicrobium sp.
CCGCACCGGCGCGACAAGCCAGCTCGGAGCCCTCAGAAAAAACCACAAGGTTCGATGCATCAACTGTTGCACCATTGATCCAGCAGCCTGCATGCAAGTCGACCAAAAATCCAAAACCGAGGGTCTCATTGCCCATCTCCCCCCGCACCCATGTACGAAAGTCGTATCGGGCGACATCCAGCAATACGCCTTGCTGCTCCCAATGCTCATGCACAAACTCGCATGTGCCGTCCCCCAGCAGGAAGTGCTCAAGCCTGACGTTTGAAACGACCTTTGCAAGAAGCTCTGGATCGAACCGGTGAAGACGCCAGCTTCGATAGAGTGTCGGAGCGCTCATGGGGCAAGTATGCGCAACTATTCCAGCCCGTACTATTGGACTTTAGTCTCATAATCTTTTGTAATCCATAAACGCGCCCTGCGACGGCCAACGAGTGCCACCCAAGGCACCATAAAATTATTTCTCCATCGAAGTATCACAGCCTTGGTCAGGATTCACGATGCTGTCAGCATAAAAGGTTCAAGTTATCCAAAGGCTCTCCGCCTCCCCCACCCCCGTCACCTTGGTGGGCAACTCACCAAACAGTCCCCGAAAGATGGTGGAGAACCGCCCCGCATGAGGGAAACCGCACTCTGCCGCAATCTCGGCAACCATGCCAGGATGACGGAGATTCCCGGCCAGTCTTCGCCGGGCGAGGTTCAAGCACATGGACTCACGCCATTTTCGAGGGCTCATCCCAAACACTTTTGTGAAGCATAACTCCAATGAGCGCTCTGACATGCCTACAGCCCTGGCAAACTCCTCGCTGGAGTATCCGGTGGAGATGTGGGTCAGCAGATGCAGTTCCGCCAGTTTGATGGTCTTGAGCATGAGCAATGCCCGTTGGGATTCCGCAGCGGCATCTACCATGGATACAGATCCGAATGCCTGCACCAGGACTTTCAGCAGCAGGTCATGGCAGTACTGTCCCAGTCTGTCTTCATGGTGAAACTTCTCACCACACAGATCAAAGACCTGCCCGAGGTCTGCCATTACTTCCGGCCCAGGATGACAGACCAGCATGCCGCGCGCAGGCAATGGCACCTCGCGATTCTCCAATGTCAGCGCCGCCTTTTGCAAGTCTTCACGGCTGATCTGAATGGCCGCCCACTCAACATCAGGATAGAGCCGCCAGGCCAGTTCACAGTTTTCAGGGAAGACCTGCAAGTCTCCGAGACCCACCTCAACACCATTGACCCACGCGGGATGCCCCTGTTTGCGCATAAAAACAAAACACATCTTCTCAGGACGGAATTGCCCACGAATCCACACGCCAAAGTTGTAGCGGCCAAGGTCAAGATGCACCCCGTTCCGACGCCAGTGCTCGTGGGACAGATGGCAAGGACCACCCTCAAACAGGTAGTGCTCAAGCAATCCTGACGAGATGACCCCCGCCAGGAGGTCGGGGTCAAAATGGTCATGCCGGAGGCATCGGTAAGTAGTGGCCTGACTCATGGCGGTCGGCAAAATGTAGTAACCCAAAGTCGTCGCCCCACTGAAGCCAGGAATGCAATGCTCCTGCGCACAGTACCCACTCCTGCTTGAAATAACTCATCCTGTCTCGTGCGTCATGAAAAAACCGACAATCTGCAATTCTTTGCGGAAAACGGCTAGAGAACGACAGCTTTGTTTTGATATGCTTACCACACCTCACCAGGGCTGACACCGTCGTCATCAGATGATGGCCCGTCGTGCAAAGCACCCAGAAAACCCTTTCCGGATCAGCGACATGACTCGAAAACTTCTGCGCCAGTTCCTCTGTTGCACCAAGGCCACCGCCATTGCCGTGCTGGTCTCCAGCTGTGCCTCTACCACCAAGGACACGGTTTTCAGAGACACCAAGAGCGCCATGGTCTTCAGAATGATGACTGAGAAACTTGCGTCGGCGAGCACCTTGGAATTCACGGCGGTGAGGACATCATCGCCGGGAACCGTGGCTGGCATGGAAGTGGCGGAGAATGCGGTGCTAAGCGGCCACATGAAACGCCCAGGGAGCCTCCGTATCGAAAGCAGGTCCGAACTGGGCACGCGAACAGTCGTCTACGACGGCAGGCAGCTTGTGTTGATTGACTATCACGCAGGCACCTATGCGAAGGTTCAAGCGCCCCCTACTCTGGATGCCACCCTTTACTGGGTGAGCTCCAACTACGGCTTCAGCCCGCCTGTGGCGGAGCTGCTGGTCAATGATCCTGAGTCATTCCTCCTCGATGGTGTGACCAAGGCCTGGCATGGAGGCACAGTATCTGTAGACGGGGTGAGCTGTGATCGTCTGGTCTTTGCGCAACCGGGGCTCCAGTGGGAACTCTGCGTGGGGGAGCAGGACTCTTTGCCAAGGAAGATCTCCCAGGTCTATGAAACTCCGCGCGGCAGCCCGCCGCGTCATGTGACGGCCGTTTTCAAGACGTGGAAGCTCAATCCTCCGCTGCCTGCGTCCTCCTTTGTGGTCCGCATCCCCTCCGGCAGCCAGGCTGTGGACATGATCCCTCTGAAACCCTGATTCCTCGAACCCCATGAAATCCCCTTTGCAAGCGCTTACGCGCCGTTCGCTCCTGGGCTGCGGCCTGATCGCCACGGCGGCGCTGATGACCGCGGGCGTATCGACGCTCGCCCATGCCATCTATCCTTACTATGTGGATCGGGGCGTGGCTCGACGCACCACAAGGCGCACGGCACGTCGCACGACCCGGCGTGTTGTCCGCAGGCACTATTGGGGCATGCCCGCTGGAGCTGTCGCGTTTCGCTGGGGTGGCTATCGTTATTTCCATGCGGGTGGCCTTTATTACTACCCCTACATGTTCAGCGGACGCACCGTATATGTGCAGGTGACGGTTGATTCCGGAGGTCATCCCTTGCCGCCCCCACCTCCCTCCCAGGTAGCGGTTGAGATTAACATCCAAGGATAGGTAGTATTACTCAGACAGTTGCCGGGCAAGCTCACCAATCTTTGCGGAAAACGGATAGAAAAAGCAGCTCTCACTCTGTTATTGTACTGACGACTCCAAAATAAAGGGCGCATCAAAGCCCGTTCCATTCATTTGCCGGTTTTCCTCTCTGCGTTCTTCCCTTCGCATCCGGTCCCTCAGATCCCCGCCGCATTTCGCGGGCACTAGTGCAAAGTCAATTGAAGTCCACGCCCATCGGGCGCCTTACCGGCTTTTCCGCCTGGGATCACTCCTACTCCAACCTGACTCATGAAAGCATCCTCCCTCATCCTCCCACTCGCAGGCACACTGCTCCTCGCCTCCCCCTTTTCCTGGGCTGGCACACCCACCACCTCTGAGAAAGCCATCATCCTGCCTGCTTCACCTCCGGAGGACGATGGCTGGTATTTCACAGTCGCCGTATATAGCTGGCTCTCTGCCGTGGATGGCACCACTGGCATTGGCCCACTTTCCGTCAGTGCGGACACGAGTGTGGCCGATGCGCTGGACGAATTGGACTTCACCTATATGTCCTATTTCGAGGTGGGAAAAGGACGTTGGAGTGTAGGATTGGACGGGATTTACGCCAAACTCTCGGACGACAATAACTTCTCTCTGGGACCCGTGAGAGGCAGCGCTGATATCGAGCAGGAACAAGCTACGATCACCGCCCGTCTGCAATACACCATTCACAAAAGCGAAGCCTGCAAAGTCGATCTCTTTGCCGGGGTTCGCTGGACTTACATTGATGTGGATACGGACATCAACACCAACCTCGGCCCAGGAAGGACCTTTGGGATCACCAGGGATTGGTTCGACCCGATTGTCGGATTCCGCACCACCGCAGACCTGGGCGGCAAGTGGTACCTTCAGGTCATGGCAGATATCGGGGGCTTTGGAGTCGAGTCCGATCTCACCTGGCAGGCACTCGCAGGCTTCGGTTACCGCTTCACCAAGCATGTGAACGGACTGATTGGATACCGGGCTCTCAGTGTCGACTATGACAAGGATGGCTTCAAGCTGGACACCACTTCCTACGGCCCCATCCTCGGTCTCTCCTACACGTTTTAGCTCCGTTCATTCCGGGTGGTCAGTTTCCACCCGGATTTCAAAGCCAGAAGCATTGAGAACCGGACTCATCATCGCCCTCCAGGATTTCCCCCACTAAAGCGGAGTTCTCATCTCCAACAGGACCGGCTGCCGGACGGCAGCAACTGGATCATTGCGCCCATGAACCGGCACACTCAAGTTCTTTCCTAGATCCCTTTCCCACCACTGAATCCATCATGAATCCTCTTCGCACCTGCCTCACCGCCTTCGTGCCGCTACTGGCATGCACGCCACTTCTGGCACAGGACTCGCCTGCTCCTGCGCCACCACCTCCAGTCGTGGAACCCCAGGCACTCGCCATTGTCGCCCGTGCGTCGGACTACCTCGCCGCCACCAAACAATTCTCCACGACGGTGGAGGTGGCCCAAGACGTCGTGAGCCCAAAAGGACACAAAGTCCAGTTCTCCAAGAAGGTGGAGCTGAAGCTGCGCCGCCCTGACCGCCTGCTCGTGGAGATCTCAACGACGACTCCCAAGCGCTCGTTCTGGTATGACGGGAAGAGCATCACGCTGCTGGATCACCGGGACAACTTCTTCGCCACCAGCCCTGCTCCAAACAAGATAGATGCCATGGTGGACCAGCTGGAGGAAGCCCTGGGAGTGGTCTTTCCTCTCGATGATCTTCTCCAGGCGAAGCCTCTGGTGGCACCCGCCACAACTGCCAAGGCGGCCTTGTATCTGGGGCAGGAGCAGATCCTGGGCAAGACATGCCATCATGTCGCCTTCCAGCACGATGCCATTGACTGGCAGGCCTGGGTGGAGACTGGGCCAAAACCTCTGCTCCGCAAAATCGTCATCACCTTGAAGCTGGATGAGGGCAGCCCGCAAATCACCGCACTGCTTACCGGCTGGGACCTGGGCACCAAACTCCCGGATTTTGTCTTCCAGTTCGATCCGCCAACCGGGGCGCAGAAGATCGAGTTTCTGCCCGCAGCCGCAAAGAGCGCCGCGGCTTCCGCCACGCCCACCCCGGAAGCATCCAAGGTCAAGTAAGCCCCTCCCTCTCCATGAAATCTCACCCTTCTTCCATGACAACACGCCGCCTTCCTCTGCTGGTCTCCATCGTGAGCGTCAGCGTCCTTTCATCTCCCAATGCGGGAGCAGACTGGCACTCCCATGGCAGCATCCACCGCTCTGCCAGTGTCGATGTTCACGGCTGGC
>JBGGMQ010000789.1:0-4877 GCA_041287975.1 Verrucomicrobium sp.
CTGCCAACCAGCGTGTGGAGTCGCGGGATGTCTTCCGCTGGGTGGAAGGGGAGGGGCCGGTCAGCTTCCTGGCATCGGATGGGCGCTCGCTGGTGATTGAGTTTGGCACGGAACTGGGCCGCCTGCAGGCCAGAGTGGACCGGTGGGAGGGGGCGGTGCCCCGGTACCAGCCCAACCTGCGCGTAAAGTTCCGGGGAGTGTGTGAGGTGGGTTTTGGAGTCAACAACCAGTTCCTGCCCGGTCGGATCTGGGTGCCCACGCAGGAGCAGGTTTCGTTTGTGGAGGGCGTGCAGGGTCAGGGGCCCGTCGCACCGCTTCCGCCGCCTGCGCCCGCCACACCATCCCTGGAGGGCTTCTACTTCACACGGGGGGTGGTGTCATTCAGTGACCGTGTGCTGGGCCGGGACTGCCTCTTTGTGCAGGAGGCGCTCGGGGGTGTCTTTGTCTCCATTGGTGACCGCAAGCTTGGGCCCACGCCACAGGTGGGCCAGTCCGTTGAGATCGGCGGAGGACTTATTCCGGGCAGGCACGCCCCGGTGCTGGTACCCATGGCGATCAACCAGCGCGGCTGGCAGACCTTGCCGTCCCCGGCACCCTTGTTTCAAGAGTCCGGGCCGCCAGTCTATCGGGAGGGCCAGTGGTCAGAGGCCGTGGGCGTGGTTCGAGCCGTGAATCCTGACGGAACCCTGATCCTGGCCTGCAAAGGGGGGCAGATCAGGGTCTGGATCGGCCGGACAGAGCCGGCAGAACTGGCGGGGATGGTGGACTCCGTGATTAGGGTTCGAGGAGTCATGTCCCTGGGGGTCTTTGAAGCACCGGTGTTGCTGTCCCCTTCGCGCACGCATGTCGAACTGATGGACCCGGCCCCGGAGCAGACTGCGGCTGCCACCACGGTCGCCACGGGATTGGCGAGACGACCGGACAGCGGAGGGTGGACCCACCGGGTCAGCCTTGAAGGGTGGGTGACGCTGCGGTTTGACGGAGGATTCTACCTGCAGGATGAGACCGGTGGAGCCTGCGTGCGTTCTCTTGGGGTGATAATGCCGCCACTGGGCGTGCGGGTGCTGGTCAGTGGCTACCCGGATGGCAGCGCGTCGATGCCCCGACTGACCGAAGCCATCTGGCAGGAAGTGCCCAATAGCACCGCAGCGACTGGGGTGGTGCCAGCTCTCGTGGGCGCGGAGAACCCGCCGCTCCGGCTGAATGCCTCGCTCGTCACCGTCACGGCCCGCCTTCTTTCCCAGAAGAGGCGCGGCACGGCGCGGGTGCTGGAACTACAGACGGACGGGCACGTGTTGGAAGCCGTGCTTGAGCCGGGAGGCGAAAGGGGGCTCGCCATGGAGACGGGCAGCACGCTGAAGGTGACCGGTGTTGCTCTCCTCAAACCCTTGTCGGATGCGCCATCCACTCAGGAGTCCGCCGGCTCCCTGGTGCGGCTTCTTCTGCGATGTCAGGAAGATGTCCTTCTGGTACAGGGGCCACCCTGGTGGACATGGAAGCGGGCCGTGGTGCTCGTGAGCACCCTGCTGGTGGTGATCGTCGGCACCTTGTTGCGCATTTCTTTCCTGAACCGCCGCTTCATCCGTCAGCAGCAGGCAAGGCTCACCTTTGCCCGGGAACTGCTCGAAAGTCAGGAGAGCGAGCGGCGGCGCATCGCCGCCAGCCTGCACGACAGCCTGGGGCAGAACCTGCTGGTGATCCGCAACCAGGTGCACATGGCGCTACAGGGAGACGTGGACAAGCCGGCGGTGCGCCAGCGTCTCGAGGCAATCTCCGACACCACCCTGCAAGCCCTGGAGGAGGTGCGTGAGATCACCCACAACCTGCGGCCCTATCATCTCGACCGCCTGGGCCTTACGCAGTCGATCCGTGCCACGGTGCGCAAGGTCTCTGAGAACTGCCCGGTGGTCTTTGCCTGCCATGTGGATGAGGTGGATGGCCTCTTTGACAAGGATTCGGAGATTCACATCTACCGCATCGTGCAGGAGGGCGTGAACAACATTGTTAAACACTCCGGCGCCACCGAGGCCACAGTGGTGGTGAAGCTTGTCCCGGGGCATGTCTCCATCTCGATCCGGGACAATGGCTCCGGCCTGCCAGCTGGCCGCCCGGCTTCAGAGGGGGGCTTTGGCCTGACCGGGGTCAAGGAGCGGGCCGAGATCATGGGCGGATCCACCCGGATTGACAGCTCGGCCGGTCAGGGCTTCGCTTTGCACGTTGAACTTCCTTCACCTCCTGCCTCAAAATGCGCGACCCCATAAAGCTGCTCATCCTGGATGACCATCCTGTGTTTCGTCGGGGGCTGAGGGAGATCATAGAGGAGCACGAGCAATTCCAGATCGTGGGTGAAGGTGCGGACGGGGAGGCCGGTATGCGACTGGCGGTCGAGCTGAAGCCTGACATCATCGTGGTGGATGTGGACATGCCCCGTCTGAACGGCCTGCACATGGCCCGTCAGCTAAAGAAGGAGCAATGTCCCATAAATGTTGTGATTCTCACCATGTACAAGGACGAGGATGTCTTCAACGCCGCAATCGACACCGGGGTGAAAGGGTATGTGCTAAAAGAAAATGCCGGGGATGATATCATCGCCGCGCTGCGCAGTGTGGCGGAAGGCGGCACCTTCTTCAGTTCCGGGATGGCGGCCATCAGCCGCAAGCGCGAGGACCGCGTGCAGGCGCTCATCATCAGCAATCCGCAGGTGGACAAACTCACCTTCGCAGAGAAGCGCATCCTCAAGCTCATTGCGGATGATCACACCAGCAAAGAGATCGCCACCGTGCTGAACATTAGTGCCAAGACCGTGGAGAACCATCGGTTGAACATCTGCAACAAGCTGAACATTCATGGGTCGCACAGTTTGTTGAAATTCGCCTTTGATCACAAATCGGTGCTGTAAGTGCTGCGATAAAAGAAGGATTTGTTTTGGCACAGCAACTGGTGGGGGGAGTTACGGTGGGCATGCATGTTTGGCGTTCATTGCAAACCTGTTATGATGATGGGCGGGCTCAATGAAAAGACGATGACATGGGTGGTGTGACGGCCTCATGGGTGTTTGCACCCATTGTTATCCAGGTCATAAATTGATTTTATTGCGGCACTTCTATGAACCGCAAATTCTTCACGAGATCTATCACCCTGCCCGTTGCTTTGATGATGTCAGCACTTGGCGCCACCTCCCAAGGTGCAGACTGGACCGGTGACGCTGGTGTTGACTGGAATACTGAAACCAACTGGACGGGTGGCCAGGTTCCGGCGGGGCAGAATGCGGTGATCACCACCACCACGGGAAACATCGCCACGATCTCTGCCGACATTGTTGGAACACCGGTGGACATCCTGGTGGGAGTATGGGGCAACGGCCGGCTGGATCACGTGGCGGGCATCGCCCAAACGGGCATGGGGAACTGGATGTTCATCGGGGTGGGCGGGAATGATGCGTCTGGCACCTACAATCTGGCCGATACGGCGACCACAGGCGGCACGCTGACGGGCTTTGGCACCGGCTCGGGTACGATGAACGTGAATGGAAATCTGCAGATGGGGGAGCCCTTCGCAGCGGAGCCTGGCAACACAGCAGTGATCAACATGAACACCACTGGGGCATTGAATGTGCAGTGGGATTTCAACGTGGGTCGGAATGACGCGAATGCCACGGTGAACCTCGATGCTGGCACTGTGACCGCAGGGGTGCTGAACATCGGCCTGGACAGCGCGAGTGTGGGCACCTTCAACCAGGCCGGTGGGAGTGTGTCCACCACAGGCATCATCCACCTCGCGACCGGGGCGACTTCCTCCGGGACGTACAATCTTACCGGAGGCACGGTCAGTTCAGGCGGCGAGCTATGGGTCGGAGGATCCGGCACTGGCGTCGTGAACCAATCGGGCGGCACCTTGACCACCAGCCAATGGTTTGTCCTGAGCCGATTCAGTGGTGCGAATGGCACTTACAATCTGACAGACGGCACGGTGAATGCCGCCACGGCTGGAGGCAATGTGGTTATTGTTTCCGAGGGCGGTACTGGAGTACTGAACGTAAGTGGCGGCACCTTCAACGCTGCCTCCAACATCTGGGTGGCAGAAGGCTATGCTGGATCAGGCGAGGGCACCCTGAATGTGTCGGGCGTCGGGACCGTGGTGGCCGCTGGTGAGGTGCGACTGGCTCTGAGTGTGGGAACCTCTGCGACGGTCAACCTCGATGGCGGAACCTTGCAGGCTGACAATATCTCCAACGGTGGCGGCACAGGGGTCTTCAACTTCAACGGCGGCACGCTCAAGGCAGGAGACAATCATGACGGATTCATGAATGGCCTTACCCGGGCCAATGTGAGAGATGGTGGCGTCGTGATTGATACCAACGGCTTCGACGTAGCCATCGCCCAGAACCTGCTGCACTCCAACCTGATTGGAGACAATGAGACTGACGGAGGATTGACCAAGAACGGCGCCGGCATGCTGACCGTGACGGGCGAGAACACTTTTACCGGGGCCGTGACCGTGAATGCAGGCACGCTGTATGCGGCCACTGGCAACGGTCCCAGCGACCAGGCATTCAGCTATGTCAGCGGCATCACCGTGAACAGCGGTGCCACCTTGCGCTCCGGATCCAATGGCCTCTTTGGCTGGGACGGCACCCAGGAAAAAGCCATCGTCGTGAATGGCGGCACGTTGCTGGCGGATGCCGGGGCGGACATCCGGGTGGGCACAGTGACGCTCAATGGCGGCTCCCTGGCCACGCTGGGCGCGAGTGAGGGATTTGGATCCTGGAGGTTCGATGATGCAACGGACCGGCTGATCGTCACAAATGACGCCACCGCCAACGCGGTGAATGTGAGGTTTCAGAATGGTGCGGCCATTGATGTGACTGCGGGCAAGAA
>JBGGMQ010000790.1:0-4966 GCA_041287975.1 Verrucomicrobium sp.
GCCGATGAAGCGGAGGCCTTTTTCGTTGAGGTAAGCGTCGCGGCGCGCTGTGGTCTGGTAGAAGCTGTTGCCACCGTCGATTACGATGTCGCCCTTATCAAGAAGGGGGATGAGCTGCTCGATCACGGCATCTACGGCATCACGGTCGCTGTCCTTTACCGCAGTGGACTTCACCATGATCTGGATCTTGCGAGGAGTGGCCAGGCTCTGCACGAACTCTTCCAGCGTCTTTGCGCCCACCAGCTTCTTGCCGGGGTGCTTTGCGATGAATTCGTCGGTCGTGGCGGTGGTACGGTTGAAAACAGAAACTTGGAAGCCGCGGCTTTCCACGTTCAGGACAAGGTTCTGGCCCATCACGGCCAGGCCGATGAGTCCGAAATCGCTTTTTGACATGGTAGGTTGTAGGTGGTTGGCGGTGTGTTGTCGCCCAGCGCCCGGAATTGGGCGGGGTGGCAATTAACCGTCCTGAGGCAAATCGCAAACGGGAAATTATTCATGGCCCCCATGAGCCGGGGCGGCTTTGGCCCCGGTTTGCGGTCGAGAGAAGGGGCACAAGCCGCGGTTCGGATAGGAACCGTCGGGAAAACAGAGAGGTCGGGGCGGCAACGTTCTGCCATTGACGGGCCTGGTCGCCTCTGGAAAGATGGGGGCATCTTTTTCTCTATGTCGCGCCTTTATTTCACCTTGTGCGGGCTGGTCGCCCTGGGGCTGGCCACAGTGGGCGCGGCGGAGGAACCAAAGCTCTACACGCTGAAGTTCAGCGGCAAGATCGATGGCAGTGACATCATCCAAATCGGACCGACGCATGCCGAGTGGGTGCACCAGGCCTGGGGCATGCCCGAGGGACCGGTGACTCTGGCGGGCCGGGAGTGGAATCCGCAGAAAAGCGAGATCCTGCCCTTCGGCGGGGCCCGGCTGCTCCCACCCGATTTGCAAAACTACCGGGTGCTCATGCGCACCCAGCAGGCTCGCGACATCGCGGTGGCGGAGATCCAGGGTCGCCACGTCCTGGTGCACCTGAACGACACACCCCAGGGGGCAGAGCCGTACGAGTTCGAACTGCTGGTGGTGCGCAAGGCCAAGCCGCGGCGCTCCCCCCGGGCTGCTCTCAGCATCATGGCGCGAATCGATGGCAGCGAGCGCATTCGCATTACCACAGCCAAGGCGGAGTGGATTCACAAGTACTGGGAGGTGCCGGAAAAAGTCTCCATGAATGGGGTCGAGTGGGACCCTCGCACAGCGCTCTCCTTGGAGAACCAGGGGGTGACGCGTTTCCTGCCGCCGGATGTGGATATCTCCACCGCGCGACTGGTACAGTTTGCGGGTCGGGATACCGCCACCCTCCAGCAGGGCGATGGCTATGTAGAGATCGTGCTCGCCGACAACCCCAACGGGGCGGACGACTACAATTTGACGCTGGCCTTTGGCAGCGACGGCGAGCCTGAGACGTCCGTGGAGGGGCTATCGGTGGCCGAGGCAGGGACCGCTACTGCGAGCCGCCAGACTCTTGCCGCCTCGAGCGTTGGCGCTGTGCCGCAAATCGAGCCGCTGGTGGAGGGGGAGGACCTGAAGCTGCAATGGCCTGCAGATGCCGAAGGATGGGTACTGGAGACCTCGGTGGATCTTCAGCCGGAGAGTTGGAAACCGATCACCACTGGCATTGAGGAGCGGGACGGGAAGCTCCACTTCCATATGCGGATGAACGAATCCCAGCGGTTTTTCCGCCTCAGGAAGCCGCAGTGATCCGAAACGAGGTGCGGCAGGGCCCGCCGCGGCTTTGGGCGGCTGTCGCTTGAACTTTCCGTCGAAAGTCGCATCTGTGAGGGTGATGCCACCCTTTGAGTACCAGTTGACCGCTGATCCCATCCAGCCCACGGCGGCCGTTTTTGCGGTAGAGGAGGGGGCGGAGGTGCAGTTCTTGGGAACGGTACGGGGGAAGGAAGATGGCCGCCCCATCTCGGGCATCGACTACAGCGCCTACCTGCCCATGGCGGAGCAGGAACTGCTGCGCCTGTGTGAGCGGGGGCAGAGTGAGCACGGGCAGCACCGCGTCTTCATCCAGCATCGCCTGGGGTTTGTGGCCGACCGGGAGCCCAGCATCCTCATCCGTGTGCGGACAAAGCACAGTTCAGAGGCCTTCGAGCTCTGCCATTGGTACTTGAAAGTGATCAAGACCACCGTGCCAATCTGGAAGAAGCCCGTGTGGGTGTGACTTGTCCCAGAGCGTGAATTCTTTGCCACCCAGTCCCTTTGCGGTACATTGGCGGGTTGTTTTGAGGCCCCTGCCCGGGGGGTGATCTCTCAAGAGGGACGAAGACGTCATGAACTTTGAAGAGAACGACAAACCTGAATCCGAGGAGGATGGCGGGCCTCTTCCCGCGTATCCCGGTGAGGAGAAGCCGCGCTTCGTGCTGCTGCCGGAGGGATGCAAGAACCTGACGGATGCGTACGGCGTGGAGTTCGACTTTAGTACCCTGCACTATGAACGCATGGGTCCACCGGTTCTGAAGGAGGTGGTGCTGCCGGATTCCATCAGCGTCATGGCTCTGGCTGCCCTGTTGCAGGTGCAGGTATTCCAGTTGGTGAAGGAATTGATCCCTCTGAACATCATTGCCGACGCGGAGACCTACCTGGAATTCGAGGCCGCTGCGGCAGTCAGCCTCAAGTTTGGGTTCGTGGGATTACGCGCCTCCTGAAGTGTCGGGAGGAATGCCGGTACACCGGAAAGTTTCCTTCTCACTGAATCGTGGTTTGACACAGGGAGCCCGCTGCGGCTAACAAGCCCCGCGCATGACGGCTGCCGCTGCCGTATTGTTCCTGTAGTAGAGTTAACCGCATTCATGAATCTGCCCAACCAGCTCACCGTCCTCCGCCTGATCCTCACGGCGGTGTTCGTGGTGCTGTTTTACCTGCCGATCACCAACCGCATCTCCGTGTCGTTGCTGGTCTTCGCCGTGGCCTCGATCACTGACTATCTGGATGGGCACCTGGCGCGGAGCCGGAATCTGGTGACGAATTTCGGCAAGCTCATGGATCCCCTGGCTGACAAGATCCTCATGACCGCGGCGCTCATTCTGCTGGCCACCTCGCAGGTGCCCCTGCCCAATGGCAAGGACGCAGTGGAGGTCTGGATCGTGATCGCCATCCTGGCGCGGGAGTTCTTTGTCACCGGCATCCGCCAGATCGCCTCGAACCACGGCGTGGTGCTGGCCGCAGAGAAGCTGGGCAAGCACAAGATGGTGTGGCAGATCATCACGGTCTGCTATTTCCTCCTCTACGCCTCCACCGCAGAGCCCATGTTTGGCTGGCTGGCTCCCGCCTTTACCTGGGCACCGTTTTCCCCCAAGATCTTCGGGAATCTCTGCATCATCATGATGGCAGGGCTGACCATTGTGTCTGGCTTCAGCTACTTCTGGAAGAACCGGAAGCTCTTCAGCGATACTTGAACGTCTGAGGGAAAACTTCAAAAGCCAAACACGGATCTTCAAGGAAGATTCGAAGGATCAACGCCCAAGTGGCAATGGGAGGCACGACTCGGTGTTCGTGGTTTGAGACTGGAGAATTGAAGTTTCCTTGAAGTTTGGTGTTTGGCTTTTGATCCTTGGCTCTGAACATGCCCATTTTGGCATATATGTTCATTGAGCAAAAAATCCATCTTCAAGGCGGGACATCTGGCAAGCAATCATGGCATAATCGCGTTTCCTCAGCCACCTGCCATGAAGTCGCCCCTCTTTATCTCGTTGTTGTCGTGCTCCCTCGGGGTGCTCGCCGTATCCCCTCTATCCGTCATGGCCGCAGACTGGCCCACCTTTAGAGGGGCAGATCGAACGGACATTTCCACGGAGACGGGGTTGCTCAAGGAGTGGCCAGCCGCAGGTCCTGCGAAGGTATGGTCCTATGAAGGGGCAGGCCTCGGCTACTCTGGCTTTGCCGTGGTCGGTGGCACTCTCTATACTTTAGGGGCCATTGAGTCCGTGGAATACCTGATCGCGGTGGATGCCGCTTCGGGCAAAGAGAAGTGGAAAGTGGAAGTAGGCCCGCAGCTCGCGAACGGCTGGGGCGATGGCCCCCGTAGCTCGCCCACAGTGGACGGAGACCGCGTATACGCCCTGGGCGGCAAGGGTGATCTCGTATGCGCCAGCACGAAGGATGGCAAGTCCTTGTGGAAGGCCAGCATGACGGCAGTGGGTGGCAAGGTGCCCGGCTGGGGTTATTGCGAAAGCCCGTTGGTGGATGGCAAGCTGGTGCTCTGCACACCGGGTGGCCAGCAGGGCACCATCCTGGCTCTCGACAAGATGACGGGCGACAAGGTGTGGCAGTCCACCGAGTGGACAGACGGCGCTCAGTATGCCTCCATCGTGCCCAGTGATCACGGCGGCCAGCGCCAGTATGTGCAACTCACCATGCAGAACTTTGCCGGCGTGAGCGCGAAAGATGGCAAGGTGCTCTGGACCGTGCCCTTTCCGGGCAAGACGGCCGTGATTCCTTCACCCATCGTCAGCAAGGACCAAGTCTATGTCGCCGCAGGTTATGGCGTGGGTTGCAAGTCGGTGAAGCTGGGCAGTGGTGAGCCCGAGTTCCTGTATGAGAACACCAACATGGTGAATCACCATGGCGGCGTCATTCTCGTAGGCGACTATCTCTACGGCTACTCCGACAAGGGCGGCTGGACCTGCCAGAATTTCAAGACCGGCGAGGTGCAGTGGGCAGAGCGCGGCAAGCTGGGCAAAGGTGCCATCCACTGTGCGGGTGGCATGCTCTACCTTCTGGAGGAGAACTCCGGCAACGTCGTGCTCATCAAGGCCTCACCGGATGGGTGGGATGAAAAAGGCCGCTTCCTCATGGGACCCCAGAGCCCCCAGCGGAGCGCAAAAGGCAAGGTCTGGACCCACCCCGTGGTCAGTGGTGGCAAGCTCTACCTGCGGGACCAGGAGTTCATTCACTGCTATGAGGTGGGTATAGGGGC
>JBGGMQ010000791.1:0-3891 GCA_041287975.1 Verrucomicrobium sp.
CTCTGGCATGTCCTGGCCATGTTCATTGATGTAGAGCCGGTGATCCACGAGCTTCTGCTGAAGCTTCTCTTTCAAAAGCCGGCCTGCTTCACCCGGCATGAGTATCCGGTCGAGCGTGTCCATGACCAGATGAAAACGGTCCATATCGTTCAGCACCGTCATGTCGAAGGGGGTGGTGATCGTGCCCTCTTCCTTGTAACCGCGGACGTGAATGTTGTGGTGATTCGTGCGACGGTAAGTGAGGCGGTGGATCAGCCACGGATACGCGTGGAAGGCGAAAATCACCGGCTTGTTGGTGGTGAAGAGTTCGTTAAAGGCCGTGTCGCTCAAGCCGTGTGGATGCTCGCTCTCGGGTTGCAACCTCATCAGGTCCACCACATTCACCACCCGAACCTTCAGCTCCGGCAGATGTTCCCGCAGGATGGACACAGCGGCAAGCGTCTCCAGCGTAGGTACATCCCCACAACAGGCCATGACTACATCCGGCTCTTGATCGCCCTCACTGCCAGCCCAGTGCCAGATGCCCGCGCCCGCAGCGCAGTGTTGGGCCGCTGCGTCCATGGTTAGCCACTGCGGAGCAGGATGTTTCCCTGCGATCACCACGTTCACATAGTGCCGGCTGCGCAGGCAGTGGTCCGTGACTGAGAGCAGGCAGTTCGCATCCGGAGGAAGATAGACGCGCACGACTTCTGCCTTCTTGTTCACCACATGGTCAATGAAGCCTGGGTCCTGATGAGTGAAGCCATTGTGATCCTGCCTCCAGACGTGAGAGGCAAGCAGGTAGTTCAGCGAAGCTATCTTTCTCCGCCAAGGGAGATGAGCGGTAACCTTCAACCACTTGGCGTGCTGGTTGAACATCGTATCAATGATGTGGATGAACGCCTCATAGCAATTGAACAGACCATGCCGCCCCGTGAGCAGGTAGCCTTCCAGCCAACCCTCGCATTGATGCTCACTCAGCATTTCCACCACCCTCCCTGTCGGAGCTAGAAACTCGTCATTTGCCTCGGTCGCGGCATCCCATTGCCGGTTCGTAGTTTCAAAAAGCGCCGCCAGCCCGTTGGAGATCGTTTCGTCAGGACCGAACACCCGGAAGTTCCTGTGCACTTCGTTGAGCCGGGTCACATCTCTGAGAAAGGGGCCCAGCACCCGTGTGTCCCCGATACCTGGCAGCCCTGGACGGGGGACCTCGACGGCATAGTCCCGGAAATCAGGCATCACAAGATCTTTCAAGAGAAGACCTCCATTTGCGTGTGGATTGGCTCCCATGCGGCGGGTGCCTTTGGGGGCCAGTTCGGCGAGTTCAGGCTTTAGCCGCCCGTGATCGTCGAAAAGTTCCTCAGGCCGGTAGCTTTTGAGCCATTCCTCCAACAAGTGCAAATGGCCTGGATGTGTGGCCGGATCTGAGATCGGCACCTGGTGCGCATGAAACGTCCCCTCGATCTGAATGCCATCCACCCATGCCGGCCCAGTCCAACCTTTGGGAGAGTTCATCACGATCATGGGCCAGCGCGGTCGCGTCACATTGCCAGCTTCCCGCGCCTCGTACTGGATGCGCTTGATCTTCTGCACCGCCTCATCCAGCAGTGCCGCCATGGACTGATGCATGGCGTTATGGTCAGCTTCATATTCCACGAAAAACGGCTCCCAGCCATAGCCTCGCATCAGTTGATCGAGTTCCTCCCGGGTGATCCGTGCCAGGAGCGTGGGGTTGGCAATCTTGTAGCCATTGAGGTGCAGAATGGGCAGCACCGCTCCATCCGTGACGGGATCGAGGAACTTATTCGAATGCCAGGCCGTGGCCAGTGGCCCGGTCTCAGCCTCCCCATCCCCGACGACGCAGGCCACCAGGAGTTCCGGATTGTCGAACACCGCACCAAAGGAATGGCTCAGCGAGTAACCCAACTCGCCTCCTTCATGGATCGAGCCGGGAGTTTCCGGTGAGGCATGGCTGGGGATGCCGCCAGGGAAGGAGAATTGCAGAAAGAGCCTCTGCAAGCCCACCTCATCCTGGCTGATGCGCGGATAAATCTCACTGTAAGTACCTTCCAGGTACGTATTCGCCACCACGGCTGGCCCGCCGTGCCCGGGACCCGAGAGATAGATCATGTCCAGATCGTGGCGCTTGATGACCCTGTTCAGGTGCGCGTAGATGAAATTCTGCCCCGGCGTCGTTCCCCAGTGCCCCAGCAGCATGTGCTTCACATCTGAGAGTGCGAGCGGTCGCCTCAGCAAAGGATTGTCGCAAAGATAGATTTGCCCAACCGACAGATAGTTGGCTGCCCGCCAGTAGGCATCGATTTGGTGAAGCTGATCGAGAGTGAGTACGATGTGTTGCATGTGCGATGCATGAATGGCGACGAGCTGCCATCATCTTGTGGCGGTAATGGAAACCTTCGTCTCACTTCCTGGTCAACCTGACTGCGGGGGCCGGCTTGGTCGTGAACGATGGGCTTGTTGAGGTCAGTGCCCTACTTGTTCATGGGCTTCCACGAACCAAAGATTGCTGTCGATCCCCCGTGAAACTTCAGTGAAGATATCTGCAGTATCGGCATCGTTGAGCTTGGCTGCGGTCTCTATACCTTGGCGGACTAGCTCTCCATAGAAGGCGATTGCGTGGGCCAGTTCTGCGACATGCTTGCTCTCACTGGAGATGTCCAGAGGGTATTCCGGCAGACTGGATCGTTGAGCCGCCGCCCGGACCGTTCCTTCCGCCATACCTCCAAGCTGCACAATCCTTTCTGCAATGACATCGACGTATTTTCCAGCGTCCACAAACACCTTGTCAAAAGCTCATGCAAAGCAATGAAGTTTGGACCTTTGACATTCCAGTGGGCTTGTTTTGCCTGCATCATGAGGTCGATAGAGTCTGCGAGACGCTCTTGCAGCAGGGCTGCGACCTCAAGGCGCGTTTTTTCAGGAAGACTGTTTCGGGTGTGCGTGAGCTTGGTTCTCATTGATCGAAGTTCACTCACGCATGCCGGCATAGCCATGGGGTGTTCACCCCATGGCTAGAAGCGACATCGCTGATATCCTTTAGAACCAGAAGAGGGCGGAATTCATCTGCCTGTTGAAAACTGATGTCTATTCTCATATGAAAACCAAGATCCCGATGATTTGGGCGGCCACAGGGTTGGTCGCGTTGTTGCTGAACAGTTGCGTGGACCTGCCCTCTGACCATGGAAGTCGTTCCAGGCACCATCGCGCTGAAGACCATCACGACGGTGATAGCCGTAACGGGAATCGCCAATACTCCCAACCTCGTTCCGGGGACCATTCCAGCAGCCACCAGAGTCGCACCCTGAGCGGCAGCGTGTATGGCAGCCAGTATAGCGGGCGCAACTGACGCGCGTCGTGCGCGTCTGGCTACAAAATAGTGACTTGGACGCTGCTTTCGATGACGCCTACCGAGATGGCGTAACGGGTAAGCCCTGCGGTGTCGTGGATGTTGAGTTTCTCCATAACACTTTGCCGGTGCTTTTCCACAGTCTTGACACTGATATGGAGCAGCTGGGCAGTCTCTTTGTTGGCCCTGCCTTCAGCAATGAGTTGCAAGACTTCAGTCTCACGCGAACTCAAAAGGCCCGCGTGTTTTTTTGAGTGTAGATCACCACGTTTCCGGGCCATTTCATCATGATGATGCAGACGCTTCGAGATGGCAGGACTCAAGAAGGCATTTCCCTTTGCCACCTCTCGGATGGCTCTGGCAAGAACATGCGCCGCGGTTTGCTTGATCAGATAGCCAGCAGCACCCACAGCCATGGCCTTCTCCACATAGGCATCATCGCTGTGGGCGGAGAGAATGAGCACCTTCGCCTCTGGTGAGGCCCGCAGGATCTGACGGCTGGCCTCAAGTCCGTTCAGCAGCGGCATGGCAATATCCATGACCAC
>JBGGMQ010000792.1:0-4062 GCA_041287975.1 Verrucomicrobium sp.
CACTTGCCCTCCCGCCCTCTCACGCGTATTCTTCCGGCTCCCCATGCCCAAAGTTTACATCAAGACCTATGGCTGCCAGATGAACGAGCGCGACTCCGAGCAGGTGTCGCAGATGTTCATTGAGCGCGGCTATACCATGACGCGTGAGGAGCCGGAGGCTGACGTGGTCCTTATCAATACCTGCTCCGTGCGTGAGCAGGCCGAGCAGAAGGCCATCGGGAAAATGGGCATGATGCGCAAAATCCACCGCCAGCGCGCTCACGTGGTCACCGGCTTCATGGGGTGCATGGCCCAGAGCCGTGCGGGGGAACTGCTCACCACCGCCAAGGTCGACCTCGTGGTGGGAACGCAGAAGTACCATCGCGTGGTGGAGTACGTGGAGCAGATCGTCCGCGCCCGTGAGGAGAAGCTCATGGACGACGCGAAGTTCTCCATCGTGGACGTGGAGGAGGAGACGGCCTCCCAGAACGCCATTCGCGACCACATCCTGAAGGAGAGGCAGGCCTCCGCATTTGTCAGCATCATGCAGGGCTGCAATATGAAGTGCACCTTCTGCATCGTCCCCTACACCCGCGGCGGCGAGCGTGGCCGCCCCATCGCGGACATCGTTGCCGAAGTGAGGCGTCTGGCGGATCAGGGCATTAAAGAGGTTACCCTCCTGGGCCAGATCGTGAATCTCTATGGTCGCCACGAGTTCCCAGTGAAAGATGGGAAGAGCCCCTTTGTCCAGTTGCTGGAGGGCGTGCACGCTGTCGATGGCATCGAGCGTATCCGCTTCACCAGTCCCCACCCGATCGGGTACAAGGCGGATCTCATCGATGCTTTCACCTACCTGCCGAAGCTGGCGGAGCACGTCCATTTGCCTCTCCAGAGCGGCTCCGATGCCATTCTGAAAAAGATGCACCGGCCCTACACTGCTGCCCGCTTTGAGGATTTGGTGGCCCGCATCCGAGCAGCCCGCCCCGGCATTGCCGTCTCCACAGACATCATCGTCGGCTTTCCCGGCGAGACGGAGGAGCACTACCAGGAGACGCGGGCTCTGTGCGATCGCGTCCAGTTCGAGAACGCCTTCATCTTCCGCTACAGCAAACGCCGTGGCACCCCGGCCGCAGAGATGGCGGACGAGCTGCAACTGTCTGAGCGGGTCAAGGAAGAGCGCAACCAGGACCTCCTCGCTCTCATCAATCTCCACGCCCAGGCCAAGTATGTTCCCCTGGTTGGCACCGAGGTGGAGATCCTTTGCGAAGGCCCCAGCAAGACGGATGCCTCCCGGCTCGTCGGCCGCACTCGCACGAACAAGATCGTTGTCTTCGACGGCCCGGCAGAGCGCCTCACGGGACATATTTTCAACGTGCGGGTCACAGATTTCGTCAACTTCACCCTTTCCGGGGAAGCCGTTCTGGCGAACTAGACCGCCCGTTTCCCCTCACCGTCAGTCTGCCCCGCTTCCCCTTCCGCATGAATTTTCAGCAGCTCTACGATTGGATCTTCCATCAGAACCCGGATTTCGCAGGGCTGCCGATGAAGGCGACAGGCATTGTGCTCGGACTTTTACTGATCGGCACCCACATCCTTGCCTGGCTTAAGCCGGAGGCCTCCATGGCGGTCGCGCGTCGCTTCCCCCGGCATCGTCTCTGGGGCATCGCCATCCTCGCCGTCTGCCTGGTGTGGACCCTCTTCCTCGCCTCCTGCATGGACATGGGCGAGTTCTTCACCTTCCGCCGGTACCTGCTGCTCATCATCCCCATCACTTTTGGGCTGGTCATCACCTTCGTGCCAGAGTTCCTGGCGGTGCGAGCCTTGGGCACCTTGATGCTCCTGGCTGCCTCGCCTGTGCTGCATGCCGCCTTCCTTCAGCCGCAGACCAGCCGTTTGCTGCTGCCCCTTCTGGCGTACGTCTGGGTCATCGCTGGGATGTTCTTTGTGGGCATGCCCTATCTGCTGCGCGACATCATTTCCTGGGCCAGCCACACCGTGGGGCGTTGGAAGATGGCGCTGCTTGCCGGCGCTGCCTACGGGCTGCTGCTTCTCGTTGTGGCTGTAGCCACCTATTGAGTCGGTTCCCGCCTTCTCGCAGGATCAGGATTCGCTTCCCTCCACCAGGCAGCAACTCACCCATGCCCGAGCCGCGCGTTCTCGTCATTCGTGGCGGTGCCATTGGGGATTTCATCCTCACGCTGCCCGCCATTCAGCTTCTGCGGGAGAATATTCCCGGCGCTCATATCGAGATCATTGGTTACAAGTCCATTCTCGATCTCGCCCTGGCCTCCGGTCTGGCCAATGAGACGCGGCATCTGGAGCATGGCTCCATGGCGAAGTTGTTCGTCCCCAACGTCCCTCTTGATGAGGCATTGATGACCTACTTCCGCAGCTTCAACCTCGTCATCAGCTATCTTTTCGATCCCGACGGCTTCTTCCGTGGGAACATGGAGCGCATCGGGGTGAAGACCTTTCTGGAGGCTTCACACCGGGTCGAGGTCGGCCAGGGCCACGCCGCCGAGCAACTGGCGAAGCCGTTGGAGAAGCTTGCCATGTATCTGGAGAATCCGGCTCCGACCCTGATCATGCCGGACACGGTTTTCCTCCCAGATGAGCGTCCTGTCCTCGCGGTGCATCCCGGTAGCGGGTCTCTAAAGAAGAACTGGCCCACCTCCCGCTGGATTGAGACGGGTCGCGAAGTCGCCAGTGCCCATCCCCATTGGCGTCTTGCACTCGTCACGGGCGAGGCTGAGGCAGAGCGGGGGATCACCGATGCCCTGCTACAGGGTTGGCAGGGTTTGGACTACCTGCACTGGGATCATCTGCCTCTCCCGGATCTTGCTGCCCGCCTTGCTGCCAGTGATGCCTATATTGGGCACGACAGTGGCATCGGTCACCTCGCCGCTGCTGTAGGTTTGCCCTCGCTCCTGCTCTTTGGCCCCACGGATCCCGCTGTCTGGGCTCCGCGTAATGTCGGCGTCCGCGTTCTGCTGGAGGAAACGGGAGATCTTTCACTGCTCGGCACCCCTCCTGTCTGGGAGGCTCTTTTCCGCCTGCTGGCCGCCTATCCCCCAGACGCATGAGCCAGCCGTAGATAAAAATTGCGGGGGGCATCCCTTTGCCCCTCGATTGACTGTGATTGCTGCCAAACTTCTCCTTCGTGCAGATTCACAACGTACTTGAGAGGTGCGCACCACCTGCTACGTTTCGATTCCATGTCAGACAAGCCCTTCCAAAAATTCCGCACCTTTCTGATGTTTGGCGCTCCCGGTAGCGGGAAGGGCACACAAGGAAAAGTCCTCGGGACCATTCCTCGTTTTCACCATATGGCCTGCGGCGATGTGTTTCGTTCGCTCGACACCCGCACCGCCTTGGGCCAGGAGTTTGTGGCCTATTCCAGCCGCGGCCAGCTCGTGCCGGATGAGACCACCGTGAAGCTCTGGAGGGCCAACATTCACGATCAGGACAAGACGCACCGCTTCAAGCCCGACATCGATTTCCTCGTGCTGGACGGCATTCCACGGAATGTGGAGCAGGCCAAGTACATGGAGCAGGATATTGAAGTACTTCATGTGTTCCACCTGAGCTGTCCAGACCGCGCTGAACTCGCCCGCCGCTTGCGCAAGCGTGCGCTGAAGGACAACCGCTTCGATGACGCCAACGAAGAAGTCATCACCAAGCGCATCCGTACCTACGAAGAGGAGAGCAAGCCCATTCTGGACTACTACTCCCAGGGCAAATACGCGGGGCGCAACATCGTCTCCGACATTGATGCCAGCCTGCCTCCGGCCAAAGTCGTGCACTCCATCCTGAGCCGCATCATGGAGCTGGACGCCTGGAAACTGGTGGAAAATCTCCGCGTCTAAAGCTGCTTCGACTCGATCCCCGCGCATGCGCATCGTTTTTCTGGGTACGGGCGATATCGGCCTGCCTTCCCTGGAGCATCTGCTCACCGCCACCTCGCATGAGGTGGTGGCCGTGGTTACCCAGCCGGACAAACCCGTGGGGCGGAAGCAGGTGCTCACCCCGCCCGAGGTGAAGGTGCGTGCCCTCGCCGCCGGCGTGCCCGTGCTGCAGCCCGAG
>JBGGMQ010000793.1:0-3050 GCA_041287975.1 Verrucomicrobium sp.
TCGGCACCAGCAGCGGCAGGGTCATGACGATTGGCAGCAATTTGACGGGCAATGCCGGACTGACGATCAATGCCCATGGTGACCTCTCAGCCTCTGGTGGGGGCAACGGGGGACGACTCGCTCTGACGGGTAACAACTCCGGGCTCACCGGGGGCATTGCCATCACAGGCGGGATCGTTGGTGCCGCGAGCAATGACGATTACACTGAGCAACTATGGAGGCATTGTGGATGCCAATGTAGGTCTCACGCTGTCGAACAACTTTGTCATCGAATCTTCTGGCGGCACTCTGCGCACCTACGGCAACGCTACGACGACACTCACGGGCGCCATTTCAGGAGACGGTGGGATAAATCATACGGATGGGGGCGTGTTGGTGCTCGCGGGAGACTTGTCAGGATTTACCGGGGAGCTTTACAACCAGGCGGGCACGACAGCGCTGGGCGGCAGTGCCTCTTTGAAGAATTCCTCGGGCATTACTGTGGGTTCGGCTTCCATTTTCTCAGTGCGTCGGTCTGGAGTCTTGAATGCCTCCAGCATTCTGCCCACCGCCCTGATCTTCGAGACCTTCAATTCGAACTTTGAGATGAACTCCGCTGACGCCGGTGCGGTCTTGAACCTGGACTTCGACATGGGCTCCGACTGGAACGTCGGGTTGCTGAGACTGGCAGGGGGTGCCGTGACGCTGAAAAATGGCACAGACGTGGTGATGAACAGTGTCGTCATGTATCTGAAGAGTGCCACCAATCAGGGGACTCTGAACATTGAAGAGGGCTCCACGCTCATGACCACTTACTTGAACGTGGGGGCGGCTGCCAGTCAGTCGGGTGTCATCAACCAGACGGGGGGGACGGTCACATTGCTGGGGGGGAATTTTGGTTTTCGTCTTGGGCATTTTTCCAATGGGACCAATCCCGGCAGTACGTACACGCTGAGCGGCGGAGTCCTGGACGCCACGTTCCTCTCCTCCAATGCCGCGAACACCGACCGGATGGTGAATGTAGGCTACGACGGGGTCGGGGCCATGACAGTAGGGGGCGGGCCAGGCACGGCAGAGTTGCGAGTGTACGGACTGCAACTGGACGTCCAGTCGCCAGATGCCTCCATGGTCAGCACCTTGACCTTAAAGTCCCGAGGCACCATTGAAATCGGTGCCGGAGGGACCGCAAGTGGTGATGCCGCGGACGTCATCATCATGGATGGTGGGATGCTCAAGGCGACCGCAGGCTCCACCTGGGCTGCTGGCATGACCGTAACAGCCACCTCGGGATCGACCTGGGACACAGCAGGTTATTTGGTCACCCTGGCGGGATCTGTTCTGGGGTCAGGTGAAGTCGCGCTTGTCGACTCCACGGGCATTCCAGGAGGCCTGACCTTCAATCCTGGTGCGGGCTCGCAGATCATCACTGTGGGGCTGTCTGGCAGCGGGACGCTGACGAAGGCGGGCTCGGGAAAGACGACCCTTGCCGGGCCAGGAGGCTTTGTGGGATCGATGAATCACAGTGCGGGCACGTTGTTGATCGACGGGAATTTCTCTGCCCTCGCGGTCAACGTCGCCGATGGTGCCGTGTTTGGCGGCGAAGGCACCATCGCAAGCTTGGTGCTCGGGACCTCAACGGGAGGGGGACTGGCGGTTGATCCCACAACCTCCGGTGCATTGACCATCCTGGGGAATGTCACTCTGACGGGAACCACGAGGTTGACCTTCTCTGGTGGGCCGGAGTCCTTTGGCTCACCCATCACGCTGTTCAGCTATGGAGGTACCCTTACCGGGCTGTCCAATCTCCTCCCCGGCATGTCAAACTACCGGAACCCCACTGTTTCCAACGTGGCAGGCGTGGTGAGTGTGACTCTGGGGAACAAGAGCCTGGTGTGGAACGGTGCGAGTGGCAGCCAGTGGCAGGTGGCAGGCGGAGTGAACCGTTGGAATGCAGGCGAGACGGATGCGTTTTACTGGGGAGATGCCGTGAGGTTCGATGACGGAGGGGCTGCGACCACGGTTGCCGTCACCGGCGAAGTGCGGCCTGCGGCCATCGCGGTGGACAACAGTTCGAAGAATTACACATTTGCCAGCAGTGCGGGCAATGTTATCGCGGGGGCCACCAGCATCATCAAGAGCGGCACTGCCTCACTGACACTGACCGGACCCAATACCTACACAGGGACCACAACCGTCCGCCAGGGAAGGGTGACAGGCACCAACAATACCGCCTTTGGGGCCAGCACCATCGTGCTGGGCGATGCGGGCACTGGCAGCGGCGTGCTGGAGTTGTTTTTGGATCCAATGACCGCCGGGGCCAATCTGACGGTCTCAAATGCCATCACCGTCAATGTGGTTGCCGCAGATGTCACGGCGGTGATGGGCACTTTGGGTTCAAGCGCCAACCAAGTGACTCGCTCGGCGACCTTTGGGGGAGCGGTGACGCTTTTTGATGACCTCATCCTCCGTTCAGGGGCTCACGACGCCACCGTATTCTCAGGCACCATCACCGGTGCCAGCGGGCTCACGATTTCAGTGGAGAATGGCCTCCTTGCACCGGGCAATGCCACCAGCACCCACTTTGGCAGAGGCCAGGCGGGCAACCGGGTGACGCTGTCGGGGAGCGCCAACACCTTTCTGGGGAACTGGGTGATCAAGAGCGGCACGGCCAGCAATCTGACGATTTTCCAGGTCAACATTGGCAACCGTATCAACGACAGTTCGAATGTGCACGTGGAGGAGTTTGCCGTCTTCCGTCTGTTCTCCGCAGAGACCATCAACGGGCTGACCGGGAACGGGCGGGTGCGGGCCGTAAACGCACAAGTGCTGACGGTAGGGGGCGGCAATGGTTCGGGGACTTTCAGTGGCATTCTGGAGAACGACACCTTTGATGCCGGGACTCTGGCTCTGACGAAGGCAGGCAACGGCACCCAGACCCTCACGGGTGCCAGCACCTACACGGCGGGCACGACTGTCCGCCAAGGCAGATTGGTCGGCACCAGCAGCACAGCGTTTGGTACGGGAACCATCTTGCTGGGGGATGCGGGCACGGGCAGCGGGACGCTGGCGTT
>JBGGMQ010000794.1:0-5118 GCA_041287975.1 Verrucomicrobium sp.
CGGAGTAGCCTTTGGCGACTTCCTTCCAGTTCACCACGTTCCACCAGGCGGTGATGTAGTCAGGCCGCTTGTTCTGATACTTCAGATAGTAAGCATGCTCCCACACGTCCAGACCGAGGATCGGCGTGCCGAGGTCGGAATCGGCGACCACGCCCTTCATCCACGGGTTGTCCTGATTCGGGGTGGAGGTGACAGCGAGTTTGCCGTCTGCCTTCACGATGAGCCAGGCCCAGCCGGAGCCGAAGCGCTTGGTGGCGGCTTCGCCAAAAGTCTTCTTGAAGTCATCAATGCTGCCGAAGGTGGTCTGAATGGCCTCGCCAAGCTTGCCCTCAGGTCCCTTGGGACCGCTGCCAGCAGGTGCCATCCAGCTCCAGAAGAGGGTATGGTTCACATGGCCGCCGCCATTGTTGCGCACAGCGGTTTGAGCATCTGTGGGGAGAGCGGAAAGATCCTTGATGAGCTTCAGTGCATCACTGCCTTTTACCTTGGCGGCGTCCAGAGCCTTGTTCAGGTTGGTGACATAGGCGGCATGGTGCTTGCCATGGTGAATGGTCATCGTCTGCGCATCGATGTGCGGCTCCAGAGCCTCAGGAGCATAAGGCAGCTTGCCCAGTTCCAGCGGGAAAGCTTCCGCGGCAAAGGTGGAAGTCGGTAACACGGAGCCAGCGACGGCGGCTCCACCAGCAGCGAGGAAAATGCGGCGGTTCATGATGGGATGGGATCGATTGAGAGGATGTGAGAGTTAACGTGGGTTCCAGACAAAAGAATGGCAGGCACCACGCTCCCGGACAAGCCTCATCCGGAGGTTGGCGGAAGTCCTCACATATACGTAGCAGAGACGCGTTTTGGTCGCCAGAATCGCCCGCGGGCAATCTCAGGCAGAAACCACGGAAAAGGCCCGGTCCACCCGTGCCCAGTTGACCACATTCCACCAGGTAGTCACATAATCCACGCGTCGGTTCTGGTACTTTAGATAGTAAGCGTGTTCCCAGACATCCAGCCCCAGGATGGGCCGCCCAAACTCTTCATCGGGCACGATGCCCTTCATCGCAGGATTGTCCTGATTGGCCGTAGAGGTCACGATCAAGCGACCGTCTTCCTTCAGCACCAACCAGGCCCAGCCGGAGCCAAAGCGTTTGGCCGCCATCTCTCCGAAGGCTTTCTTGAAGCCTTCGAAATTTCCAAAATCCCGCTGGATGGCTGCGGCAAGTTTTCCATCCGGTGCCGCAGGCCCCTGCCCAGCGGGCCGCATCATCCGCCAGAACATGGTGTGATTCACATGCCCACCTCCATTGTTGCGGATGGCGGTGCGCAGTTCAGGCGTCACACTGGCGGGCGGAGTGTTGATGCCGCGGATCAATGCATAAGCGTTGGCCGATTTCAGCTTCGCCTCCCGCAGCGCAATGTTTAAATTGGTGACATAGGCCGCGTGGTGCTTGAGATAGTGCACGTTCATTGTCGCCGCATCGATGTAGGGCTCCAGCGCCTCCGGGGCGTAGGGTAGCGGCTCTTGATGCAGGGGAATGCCCTGGGCGATAGGCGCAGCGGGCTCGGCAGGTTCAGCGGCCTCTGCAGACCAAACTGGAACGGTGCTGGTCGCAGCAAGGGCGAGGAAAGAGCGGCGCTTCATTACGATTAAATGCAGCCAATATTAGGAGCAATTTCGGGCAGTTTAGGATGATGCCACGCCGCGGCACAAGATTGATTTCCAAGGAAACTAACCCCCTCATCATCCTTTGCGGGATTTTAAGCATTCTCTTTAGCCCTCTCATAAACAAAAAATGCCCCGGTCAGCAGAGGGCCGACCGGGGCGTGTAAGAGGCTCGTCAGAGTGCGGCGAGCGCTGATGGATCATTACACCACTTTGGTCACACCCGGGATCGGGATGGGGTAGTTGCCTGTTTCATCCGGCTTGCTCGGGGGAACGGTCTCCCACGTCACCTTGGCAGGCATGATCTGGATTTCGCTCTTGATGGCGTCTTCCCACTTCACTTCCTTGCCGCCATAGGTCGCCATGCGGCCCAGGATGGAGGTCATGGTGCTCTCCGCCACGTAGTAGGCGTCGTTCTTCGGCTTGTTGTTGAGGATCGCGTCCTGCAACTCGTTGTGCTCCACCTGGTAGGGGTTTTCGTCCTTCTGGCGGAAGTCATACTTCCAGATGACGTTGCCCTTGAAGTCGGTGGCGTAGCACTTGTTGTCGTTCTTGAGATAGAGGATGCCCTTCGTGCCGTGGAATTCTTCACGGATCTGGTTGAAGCAACCTTTCTGGTGGCGGCACTGGCTGTTCACCCGCACGCCGTTGGGGTAGGTGAACTCTACAAAGTGGTGGTCATAAATCTCACCGTACTTGCCGGGGGTGTCACCCTTCTTCTCTTTGCGAACTTCGCGACCGCCCATGCCCTGTGCGCTGACCGGCGCACTGCCGATGAACCAGTTGGCGATGTCGATGTTGTGCACGTGCTGCTCGGAGATGTGGTCACCGCAGAGCCAGTTGAAGTAGTACCAGTTGAGCATCTGGTACTGCATTTCCGTCATGCCATCCAGGCGGTCCTTCACCCACACGCCACCGTCGTTCCAGTAGACCTGGCCGCTCACGATGTCGCCGATGATGTTGTTTTCTTTAACCTCTTTCAGCGCCTCGCGGTAGCACTTCTGGTAGCGGCGCTGCAGGCCGGCCACCACTTTCAGACCCTTCTGGTCAGCCACCTTGGCCATCTCCAGCACCTTGCGGATGCCAGGGGCGTCCACGGCCACAGGCTTCTCCATAAAGATGTTTTTGCCTGCGTTCACCGCAGCTTCGAAGTGGTAGGGGCGGAACCCGGGAGGCGTGGCCAGAATGACCAAATCGCACTCTTTGATGACCTTTTCATAGGCGTCCAGGCCCACGAACTTGCGGTCGTCCGTCACGGCCACCTTGTCAGCGTGCTTGTTGCTCAGGTTGCTGTAGGCACCGTCGAGACGCTCTTTGCTGGCATCCGCCATGGCCCAGAGCTTGAAGCCGCTGTTGGGGCTGCTCAGCGCTTGGTCGGCAGCGCCGGAGCCACGGCCGCCGGAGCCGATGAGGCCAATCTTGATCTCCTTGCCAGCGTCAGCGGCGAAGGCGTGTGTGGCATTGCTGAGGGCGACGCCGGTTCCCGCGGCGAGGGCTCCGCGGAGGAAGCCACGGCGCGACGCGTTCTGCGGCACGTAGATGGCGTTGTGGTTGGATTCGTGCGTGGTCATGGTTTGGTCTGGTTCAACTAAACGTGGACGCTGGGCGGTTCTATTCAGCCAGCGTGCTCTTGATGAGTTCGTAACCCTCGGTGTAGACTTCCTCAGGCGAGGAGAAGAAGTCACGCCACACGCGGGTGGCCGCAGCGAGGTCAGGGAGGGAGCCACCGAAGGCTTCGATCGTCAGCCAGCCATCATAGCCGAGGGACTTGGCCTTGCGGATCGCCTCACGGCAGGGAGCATGTCCACGTCCGGGCGTGCCGCGGTCGTTTTCCGAGATATGGATGTGGAAGAGCTTGCCGCTGTTGTAAACGGTCTCGATGGCTCCGATGGGGTCCTTCTCCTCGATGTTGGCGTGGAAGGTGTCATACATCGTGCCGAAGTTCGGGTGATTGACGCGCTTCACGTAGCTGGAGGCCTGCTCCATCGTATTGAGCAGGTGGGATTCGAACCGGTTCAGGGCTTCGATCGCGCACTTCACGCCAGCGGCTTCCGCCACTGGGGAGATGGCACGGTGCACTTCCGCAGCGTGGTCGAGTTCCGTCTCGGTAGGGAAGCGGCCCGTGAACTGGCCCAGCACCTGGTAATAAGGTCCGCAGAGCACCTGCACGCCGGCGTTGTGGGCGCAGTCGAACACGGTCTTCAGGTGGTCAATGGCTCCCTGGCGGTTCTTCGCATCAGGGCTGATGGCATTGTGAGCCTCGTCCGGCAGAACGGTGACGGCGGTCGCCTCCAGGCCGTTGTCCTTCAGTGCCTGGCCGATTTTCTTGAAGTGCTCAGGATCGCTCGTGTCGAAAATGGGGATTTCGAGGCCGTCATACCCAACAGCCTTCAATTTTGGGAAGAGGGCGAAATTCTCTTCAGTAACGTGACCTGTCCAGAGGAGGAGGTTAAAACCGATTTTCATGGGACTGCGAGACTAGGGAGTCCCTGCGTGGGACGCAACTCCGCGGTGTGTGAAAATGCGAGCATGGAATGTCCATGGGCTTGCATCCGAGTCGTTCGTGGCGATAGTTAATTTCTGTTAATCATGTTTCGCTTGCGCTGGATGACGGTTTCACCAGCATCAGTGCCTCCACTCACCCCTACCACTCTACCATGAAGCCCGTCCTGACTCTGGTTGCAGCCGCTGCGTTCTGCGTCGCTGCCACGTCCTGTAAAACGACCAAAGGGGCCTCCGGCGGCGGTTCAGACTATCAGGAGTATACGAGTGCGGGGTCAGATGGTGGATACAACCCCTACCCGGGGCAGTCCGGCTACCAGGAGTACACTGCTCCCACCAAGACCAAGCCCAAGCCACAACCTCAGCCGGCACCTTCCTACCAGGCGTCGAACACGCCGCAGTACCAGCAGTACACGCCGCCTCCGCAGCCAAGTTACACCCCGGCTCCCGAGCCCTCCTACACGCCGCCACCTGCGCCGAAGAAGAAGTCGACTCCCAGCAAGTCCACCGCGTCCAGCTCGGCCAAGAAAAAGACTCCTGGCAAGACGGTGGCAAAGGCAGCAGCCAAGCCGAAGGCCCGCAGCAGCTATGCGGTGAAACAAGGCGACACCCTCTATCGCATCGCTCTGAACAAGAAGACCACCGTCAGCAAACTCAAGAGCCTCAACGGTCTCTCGTCGGACGTGATCCGGCCCGGCATGACGCTGAAGATTCCTTGATCAACGTTCGCTGCGGCATCTTCGTTCGCCCCTTTCCAGCCAGATCTCCGAATTCGGGGATCTGGCTTTTTTGTGGGAAGGCATGCCACACGGTGAGCAACGCCCAACTGCCCGGGACAGGCATGTCCCGACTCCTTTTAATGCCTCCCCATGGACGCGACCCCATCATTCGATTGGCTCAATATCAAGCCTGGTCTCATGTTGGCACAGGTCAAACCGTCCACCCGCCTCGTACTTCAAGAAGAT
>JBGGMQ010000795.1:0-6473 GCA_041287975.1 Verrucomicrobium sp.
CTTTCGCCTGGCCTGTCGGGATGAGTGACAACACATGCACAGCGAGCAGTGCCAGCACCGTGATGATGCCCAGCGTCTTCCACAGGCGCAACTGCCAGCGACGGCCGTTGCCCATCCAGTCATTCGAGATCCCATGGCGGACCGCATCATTGACCACCCGGTCATGCAGATACCTGGAAAGTCCGCTGTCCTCGTCAGGCTTGTCGAGGGCTGTCAGCAGCATAGCCTGCAGTTCGGGATGTTTTTCCTCGATCTGGCGGGCCATCTTGCGGTAGTTGGCCGGACGCGTGGTGATCCAGTACCAGCCAGCCACCAGCACGGCGGCGAAAAGGGCATACGCTCCGACCGTGTAGCCCAGCTTCTGAGCCTTGGGCAAACCCGCCAGCGGGTCAAAGACGGTCATGCCCACATTGAGCAGCACGCCAATGACCAGCATGCTGACCACGAACTTGAATGCCCGGATGGTGCGGTCCGCTTCCGCCAGGGGTTCGAGGCGGCGTTCCAGGATTTTGGGTAGGGAAGGCGTCTTCATGGTACTTTTCCTCATGCAGTTTGCATTTCAGGCTGGCGGCTCCGTCCTTCACGCCTTCCGGCCAGCCAGGTTTCCAACAACAATACGACCAGCGCAGCGACGAGGAAGGCTTTCCAAACCTTCTGCCGCTGCTCCTCACGGGCATCTTCCAGCCTCACTTGCTCCATGGCACTGATGGTGCCCGATGAGGTGCTGAGAACAGGCTCCAGCTTCACGCCAAGCTCAGAGAGCTTTTCCGGAGCCAGGGGTGCCAGCCGTCCTTCTGAGGGCGCAAGATTCACCGCCAGCGTCACGGCGCTCTCGCCTTTCCCAAACTTGTAGAATCCAGGCGCTGACAGCGCATCGTAGATGGGCTTCCGGGTCGCCTCCCACATCACAGTTTTCCCGTCGGGTCCGGTCACCGAAACATTGTCCTGCCAGTTCCCCAGCGACGCCGGTACTGTGTCACCTACTACAAGCCCTGCCGAGGTGGTGGTGCCACCCGTGGCCCAGTCGAGCAAGCCATACAACAGGGGCACGAACTTCGAGGACACCGCCAGCTGGCTGTCTGAAGGTGCCCACCCCGCTGCCAGATAAATCAGCCTCCCTTGCCCCGCCGGAACCTCCAGCCACGCGGGAGTTTGGTCATCGAACCGCGCCAGTACCTGCGCCTTCTCCGCCGCTTCTGGAGGCAGTTGCAGCGCCCGGTGTTTCCAAAAACGGATCTTGCTGAAGTCACGGACTCCGGCTTCCGCAAACGAACGCAATGTGATGTGGTCAAACTTCAGGTCCTGCAACAGGGCCTCCTTCGAAATGGCTTCGGAAAGGGTCACCGTGCTCCAACCCGTCAGCGCCTGCAGCACGCTGCCACGATCACCACTTTGAGCCACGTTGACCACGCTGCCACCTGCGGATGCCCATTCCTTGAGCAGTGGCAGAGTCGCCTCCGGCAGATCTCCAAAGACAAACACCACGGCCGTGCCAGGAAGGTCCGCCGCACTGAACTGAGTGGCCTCCTTCTCCACCACCACGGGTTTCAAAGTGGCCGAAGGCTGCAATGCCCGGACGAGGTAAAACAAAGGAGAACTGGTGTTGCTCCTGGAAAGCTGGGTGCCGATGCAAAGCAGCCTCAGCTCCCGCGGCTTCGGATGAGCGACATAGAGGCGGTTGTCAAAGTCAAGCGCGTCCCCACCCAATTGCAGCACCCCATCACGGGACGCATCAGCCCGGTCGGGAGCAGGCAAAATACGTGTGCCGCCCACAGGAACCGACGCCTGAACGCTCTCCTGCTCCCCCTGCCAGACCAGCGAGAATTTCTCCCGGGCAGAATCCCGGCTGCTTGTGACCCGTACCCGGGTCTGCCCCAGCCCATTGGGGTTC
Organism: Verrucomicrobium sp.; assembly: GCA_041287975.1. GTDB lineage: Bacteria > Verrucomicrobiota > Verrucomicrobiia > Verrucomicrobiales > Verrucomicrobiaceae > Verrucomicrobium. The sequence goes on from JBGGMQ010000795.1 coordinate 1,892, forward strand.
GAGGAGCTTTTCACCGGTGCCACCGCCGTCTCCTCTGCCATCGAGGAGGAAGCTGGCGAGAGCGTGAGATTGTCTTTCCAGGGCGCATCCACTGCCAGCGTCGTCACGGTGAGCTTGTCCGGCCAGCTGTCCGCATGCAGCGCCTCCAGCCCTGCGCCTTCCTGCAAATCACTCACCAGTACGATGCGTTGGCGACGCGAACCCGCAGCATGGTTGCCCTGAAACCGGGCGGCGGCATAGCGCAAGGCTCCGCCAAGATCGGTCCCCAGCCAGGTTGGCTGCACTCCCTCAAAAACACGCTTGAGCTCGGCCTTGCGCCCGCCCTCTGGCAAGGCCTGCCAGGCGTCGAACCCCAGCAGCTCATGAGTTCCACGGTCAAAGGTCGCGAGCATCACGGAGTCCTGCTCCCGCACAGTCGCCAGCACTTCTCCGAGCCTGACCTGGGCGGCCTTCCAGGCACCCTCCCGTTTCATAGAGGCGCTCGTGTCCAGCAGCACACACCAGCTCGTGCCATCGGCTGCCAGGGTCTCGCCCGGCGTCCGCAAGAAAGGACGGCCAAACATGAGGGCGATCAAAGCCAGCGCGAGGCAGCGCAGCAAAAGCAGCAGCCAGTCCTCCAGCTTGCGCCGTGTCCGCGGTGGCACTGGCGTTGCCTCCAGAAACATCAATGAACTGAAGGGCACGGACTTCTGCGGCGGCTGACGCCGGAAATGCAGCACGATCGGGATGGCAATGGCGGCCAGCCCTAGCATGAAGAATGGAAAGAGAAGATTCATGCGACCTGACGGGGCGCAGCCCGGTGGCGAGCCGCCAGATGGCGACGGGCGTGAAGGAAATCAAAAAGGTCCTTTTCCAGCGGCGTGTCGGTACGCAGCAGCCGGTACTCCGCCCCCTGGCGGGCGCAGATGCTCTTGAGGCGGTCCAGATGGGCGTTGAGCTTGGAGAGGTAGCCCTTCCGCGCTGCCTGGGGTTCAAGGAGCAACTTGGCCCCCGTCTCGGCATCGGTGAACTGGGCACCTTCCGCAAAGGGAAAGTCCAGCTCTGCGGGATCGAGGATGTGAAAGACCACCACGTCATGCTGCATGGCTCCTAGCAGACCGAGATCGCGCTCCAGATGATCCAGCGGCATGAGGAAGTCTGACATGAGCACCATCAGCGCGCGGCGGCGGATCATCTCGCCGAGTGAACGCAGAGGCAGCCGCTCTCCCGCTCCGCCCGGCCCCACGGCCGCCTTTTGCAGGTGCAGCAGCAGAGCATGCCACTGACCCGAACGGCCTTGAGCCGGCAGATGCTCCCGGATGCGGTCATCAAACAAAGTCACGCCGGCGGCATCCCCCTGCTCGCGAAGGAAAAGTGCCAGGGTGGCACCGAGCGTGGCGGCATAGTCCAGCTTGGAGTAGCCGGTGGACTGGTAGGCCATGGAGGCGCTCACATCCACCAGCAGCTGGCAGCGCAGGTTGGTTTCCTCCTCGAACTTCTTGACATAGCACCTGTCACTCCGGGCCATGACCTTCCAGTCGATGAATCGGGGATCGTCCCCCACCACATACTGGCGGTACTCGCTGAACTCTGCGGAAAAGCCGTGGAGCGGGCTGCGGTGCATGCCCTTCCAGAAACCCTCCATGACCAGACGGGCCCGCAGCTCCAGCGAGCGCACACGCATGAGCGCCGCTAGATCGACCTGGGAGGGACGGGGCATGATATCAGGCGTTTGAAGCGGGATGTTATTTCACCTGGTTCGGCACGGTCTCCACGAGACGGGCGATCAGGCTGTCCATCGTCATGCCTTCGGCCTCAGCCCGGTAGTTCAACTGCAACCGGTGGCGCAGCACGGGGCGGGCCAGAGCCTTGATGTCATCGAAGGTCACATGCGCCCGGCCTTGCAGGATGGCGCGGGTCTTGCCTCCCAGCACCAGGTACTGGCTGGCGCGGGTGCCCGCACCCCAGTTTACCCATTCGTTGACGAAGTCAGGAGCGCCCTGACGGTGAGGGCGGGTCGAGGAAACTAGACGCACGGCATAGCGCACGACCTCCTCGGCGATGGGCACGCGGCGCACCAGGTCATGGCAGCGCAGCAGGTCCTCCCCTAAGAAGACCGGCTCAATCTTGCCCGCTTTGCGGGAAGTCGTCTGGGTCACGACCGCGACTTCGTCATCCTCGGGCAGATAGTCGATGACGACATTGAGCATGAACCGGTCAAGCTGGGCCTCCGGCAGCGGGTAGGTGCCTTCCATCTCAATCGGGCTCTGCGTGGCCAGTACGAAGAAAGGCTCCTCCAGCGGGAAGGTCTGCCCGGCCACCGTCACCTGATGCTCCTGCATGGCCTCCAGCAGGGCGGCCTGCGTCTTCGGGGGCGTGCGGTTGATTTCATCCGCCAGGATCATGTTGGCAAAGATGGGCCCTTTGTGAAACACGAGGTCCCTGCCTGTGGGCGTCTCCTCCAGGATCTCCGTGCCGCTGATGTCAGACGGCATGAGATCCGGCGTGAACTGAATGCGGCGGAAGCTCAGACTGAAGACCTGCGCGAGGGAGTTGATGAGGAGCGTCTTGGCCAGCCCCGGTGCCCCGGTGATCAGAGCGTGCCCGCCTGACAGCAGGGCAATGAGCATCTGCTCGATGACGTCCTTCTGCCCGACGATGACTTTCGCCACCTCGGACATAATGCGGTCATGAGCGTTGTGCAGCAGTTCAACAGTCTTGCGTTCCAAGTCTTCACTGGCAGGGTTGGCGACGGGGACAGGAGGTGGCATGGCAGACATGAGAGGGGAAGAGAGGGGGAATCAGTTCAATGGGTGAGAGCGTAGAACAGGATGTTGATGCCAAGGGGGTAGGCGTATTTCTCGGAAAACTCGCGGAAGTACCAGGGGTCTGTGCCCTCCTCCTCCCAGCCATCGCCCAGGTCCGTGTTGTGGCAGATGATCATCATCATCCGCCCCTTGTCATCGAACACGCCCCGGTAGTGTATTTCCTCAGACCCGGGCTTGTTCCACTCATAGGTGATGCCGCGCCGGCGTCCGGCAATGGCCGCACCGACCGAGGGGATCTGGGGCTTCACCTTCAGGTCAAAGACGATGTGGAAGATCTCGTGCGTGATGGGCAGTTCCACAGGTTCCCGCTCGGGGAAGATCTGCTTGAACGCGGTGTAAAACGTATCCCACTCCTCCGTTCCCCAGAAGTCATCCACCATGAGGAAGCCGCCATTGAGCAGGTACTCGCGCAGCGTACGGGCCTCCGCTTGGGTAAGGCTGATGTCCCCTGGCTCCACCATGTAGATGAAGGGATAATGCCGGAGTTGCTCCGCCTTGATGTCGACGATGGCCCCCTTGGGGTTCACTTGCAGGGCCGTCATCTGCTGCAGGCGGTAGGCAAAGTTGAGATCAGCGTCGGGGTAGTCCGTGGTCCACTTCTCGTGACGACCCCAGTGGCTGCTGGAACTGTAGCGGACGCGGGCGAAGGTGAAGGTGTCATTGGGCAGCTCTTTGCTGACCGGCCACATGGGAAAGTCACCTCCCCGCATGGCCTCCCGCGGGTCCTCCGGCACCGAGCCATCCGTGATGCCGAAGTTCTTGGGTTTGCCCGAGTCCTGGGCGAAGAGGCACATCATGCCTGCCAGAAGGCCCATGCCGAGGAAGATGAAACGACGGTTTCTCATCATGGCACAGGTTTTTGAAGCTTGAGCAGTAGTTCATGCCCTGCCCGGAACCGGGGCGCGTCTGCCAGGGCGTCGAGGAGATGCATGCGGGCCGCTGCCGCATCCTTGTCTTGCAGAAGGCGTGCCAGCGCGAAGTTCACCTGCACGGGATTGTCCGGCCCCAGGGTGACCAGATGCTTGAGAGCCACGACAGCTCCGTCGAGATCGCCCGTGGCTTCGTTGGCGGCAGCCAAGGCTTCGTGGGGACGCTTCAAAAACGGATCGATGGCCAGCAGGCGCTGCGCTGTCGTTTTCACTTCCGGCCACTCCTTGGTTTCGGTGTCCAGCTCAATGAGGCGCAGGCAGGCGGCCGAAGCATCGGCAGACCGGGTCAGCCACTGGCGCAGCATCGCCGCCTCTTCCTTGGGCTTTTTCAGTCCGCGGTAAGCCTGGGCTGCCAGATAGCTGCCATTGGTGGCCTCCGGGTCGTCAGGGAACAGGCGGCTTAGCTTCTGGGAAATTTCCAGCACATCATCCCATCGCTCAGTCGCCAGCGCCCGACGGGCGCTCTGCTGCAACGCCCACAAATTGTCCGGTTTGCCCTTCAGATACTCAGCCACAGCAGCCGGGTCGCGGGCATCGACCTCACCTTCTTCCGGCTTCGTCCAATCCGCCTTGGGCGCGAGTTGTTTGGCCATCCCCTGTAGATAGGAGGCAAAGCCCGCGTCCAGCTTTTTCACCGACGCCGTGTTGCGCTCCAGCGCCTCATTGATTCTTCGTCCTTCAGCCAGGTCTTTCAGGATGCCTTGGAACTTGACCTCCCCGTAGGTCGAGATCAACCAACTCACTGCCTGCGAAGCCTCGTAGTAGGCAAACATGAGATGCTCACCGCTTTCCGGGCTCAAGAAGGCGCGGCTCATCTTGCTGAGAGGCGTGAACGTTTCCTCATTG
>JBGGMQ010000796.1:0-3775 GCA_041287975.1 Verrucomicrobium sp.
GGGTCCGGCTCATCTCCATTGCTCCCGTACGGTGGGCTCTCTGGGCCGCCGCCCTCGGGTTCGTGTGGCAGATGTGGCGGGGATTATTTCCTCACTTTGTGAGGGATGCCTTTTACGATTTGATGACGTTCTCCGGCACCATGGCCTGGGCCCTGGGCGTGCTGACGATGTCTGCGGTCGCCATTGCCCTGGTGGGTTATGCCCTCTATCTCGCCGCTGTCAGACTCACACTGCCGGAGTTGCCCCAAACTGGGAAATCTGTGGGTGAGGCCGAGGACATCCCGTGTGTGAACTGCGGCGGCATGGTCGAGATCAAAGCGGGCGACTTGGTCGGCATCTGCGGCTACTGCGGCAGCGAGACCTACCGTGTAGCCCTGGCCCGCCAGGCCCGCGCCGCCGCCACCAGCGAGCAGGAGGAAGCCACCGTGTCTCTCTATGAAGCGATGAGGCAGGTGTATGAGATGCGGGAGAATGCCGCCCTGGCCATCCCCATGGCCATCATGGTCATCGGCGTGGCGCTGGTGGCAGTGTTGTACGTGGTGCTGTTGTTTGTGTGAGGGCGATTTAACGCGCCATCTTTCCCGAACTCCGCGATCTAGATCCATGCAGAAACACATACTGACTTTTGTTGACTTAGCTTAAATCTGCGGCATTTGTGTGTCCGCATGGATACTCATTTTCCCGGCACGAAAATTGCGCTTATCCCGCCTGATGCCCTCGATACCGAGGCCAGTTGGGATCCTGCTCTCTTCGTCAGCGGCCATTTCCGCCTTCACTTGAAAGGCGCGGATCATTGTCAGCTTTCTTTGCTAGCTCGGGTCTTCGAAGGGGAGCGAGAGCTGATGCAGGTTGATGAAGAGGGTTCTGGGTTCGCTTATCGCGCCGGTTCCATTTCGCCATTCGAATTAAATCCGTCAGCTGAGCAGTGGCGGACTTTGCCTTGGCCCAGTTCACGCTCCCTCCTGCCGGGCGATGTCCTTTTTAAGCGGGTGGCTCCCGTTGCGGCCGCTGTCGTACCGGTAGGCGTGCCTCTGTTCCCCGCTGATGGGAGCTACATCGTCATTCGAGGCCTCTCAGAATTTCATGCTTGGTGGATCGCCATCTGCCTAAACCATCGGACCTTCGCCGACTACCTGCTCAGTAAATCCGGCCGTGGCATCCTGAGTCGGGTGTCCTTGTCTGTCTTGCGCACTTGGGTAATGCCGACGATGCCGGCGGACTTTTCGCGACTCGCTCGTCGCTTGGCCGAGTTGCTCCAGAAACGCACCTTCCTCGCCAGCCAGATCGCTGCCCTCAAGAGCGATGTCGATACCGCCGTCGACGAACAGATGGCTGCCACGGCCTACGACGATTCAGAGCAGCGTTTTGCCTCGCGCTCTTGGTCGTTCTTTTTCCCAGCAGCCCTCACGGACCTTTCGTGGTTGCCGATCCACATCGCCACGAGCTACCGATCTGAAATGCTGCACCGCGATCGGGACTGGCAGCCGCTCCCTTCCTGTTTACTGCCCGACGCTCCTTCACGCGATCGCTTACCTCCTATGGACGATCCGATTCCGGTCCTTCGTCTCAGCGATGTAGGTAATGTCCCTCTTGTTCCATCCACGCTGACGGCATCGGTTCCGGCTCAGGCCAACCGCGTTTTTCGTGATCCTCTCCAGCCGGAAGATGTGCTGCTGTCCACGCTTGGCAGCAGCCCGCGTGTCGCATTCTCCCCTGTCAGCCTACAACCGCCGGTCTATGCAGTGGATCATTGGGAACGCCTCCGCTTCCGCTCCCACGCCGCCGCGTTCGCCCTCATCCTGCAGACCAGTGCCCTCACCCGGCAGCTGCGCAGTCTGGCCAGCGGGTCGATCCAGCAGTTCGTCCGTCCCGAGGACATTCAGCGCCTGTTTCTGCCGGTGCTCGCCGAAGAAACCCTCACGCATTGGGACCGCAGTTATCGCAGTTTGTGCAAAGCCTGGCTCCAGACCGATGTCGATTGGCAAGAGGCGTTGCACGAAGGCTGGCTTGTTTTTTCTCGTGCGTTCAATCTTCCCGCCGCGGGAACCCCGACTTCCCAGTCATGAAACCGTCCCTCCTTGATCAGCTTCGGGAGACCGTCCGCCGCCAGTCCACCCGGCTGAGCCAGCTCCACGCGCAGGTGCGTGATGCCGGAAGTCCATGGAGTGTCGAGCAACTTCGCCTTTTCTTGGAAACCTATGAGGGCTTCAAGGTCGGCCCAGGTGATGATCCTGAGGTGTCACTCGGCGACATCACCCCCGAGGAAACTCTCCTGGATGCTGTCCGACAAGTGCTCAACAACGAACCGGGTCGCCCTCTCCCGATCGCCCGTGTCATCGAACTTCTGCCACCTCAGCTTACTACGTCTCTGGAGCAGCTTCGATCCCTCTCAGCCAAAACTACCGACCTCGAAATCCGCGGGGCGATGATTCGTCGCAAGCCGGGAAGCTAAAAGAACCAACATCACAACTTCAGACCGCATTTATGGACCACGTCATTGACATCAACTACTTGCGCACACCGGCCGATCCCACAGTGTTGAAACGGCCTGAGCTTGGAGCACTCTTGCAGTCCTCCGCGCCCGGTGACCGCTTCATCCTTGCCGACACCGCTCTTATTGAGACAATGAAGAACCGGCAGTGGGAATCCACTTCGCGAAACTCCTTTAAGATCGTTTCCCAATACCCCGAGAAGATTTGGATTGCGACGGAGATCTCAAAATTAATGAACGCGGAACTGAATTCCGGTCGGGACACAGACGCAGTGCTGGATTTGGGTCTGACAGAAGGATTTCGGGACCTGCTCAGGGAGATTGCCTCCGGCAACGACGGCCCCGCAATGAATACCGTCCGGAATAATATCCTCCAAGCTCAAAAGACCTTGGCAACGCAACAACAAAATCATCCGCAAAACCTCGGCTCGCTGAAGGCAGCATTTGACGGGGTTAGGAAGGATGTGAAGGTCAAAGAATACCGACGCCTGACCGATATTGAGCAGCGACAGATCCGCCTGCGGTATGCGAAGACACAGGCCCAAATATCCACAAGGAACGTGGCTAAAGAGGAGGACAAAAGCCAGGAGGTCGGTGACGCATTGGCCACCGGCAGAGGCGCTATGATCCGACTTCAGATCGGATACACCCTTCTCGGCTTTAAGTGGGCGGTCAACAATGGCTTGGACTCCTTCCCGGATACCAAGGCTACCAATGAAATCATGGACCTCGACCACGCCGTGATCGCCACCTACTTCGATGGCATCCTGACAGAGGAAGCAAGTGTGGAGGACATGCGGCAGGACATCCTTGATGCTCTCGATGTGGAGCCGCTGCAGCTTCCCACTCCGCCCGCAGCTCCCTAAATCCCAAGCCTCCCAAACCACACCTTTCACGACTATGCCCAAGAAAACCGAAACTTCACCTGAGCCCAGGGACCTCTTCACGCCGCTCAAGGCGAAATTGAAGGCTGAGGGCTACGATTACGAGCTGCCGCTCGATGGCTCCCTCGTGGGCGAGCAAGCCTGCATGCTTTGGGCACGACCCAAGGGCAATGACACGCCGCGCATCTTCCTGCTGCTCGTCGCCAGTGACCAGTGGGACAAGGTCAATGCCAACTGGGTGGAGACGCGGATGTTCGAGCTGCTGCCTACCGAGATCCCGGAGAACGAGTACCCCAAGTTCGCCTATGTCTCCGATGGAGACGCCAAGGTGTCCGTGTTCGACCTCGAATATCCAGCCCACCAGATCGACCAGCTTCCGCCGCTCGACATCATCGCCGAC
>JBGGMQ010000797.1:0-5286 GCA_041287975.1 Verrucomicrobium sp.
AGGAGATCCCGCACCATCACATCCCACGGCGTGTTCAGCTCCACATTGCGCCGGATCCACTGGGAGTAGCTCCACATGGGCTGCACCGGCAGGCGATCGCTGTTCACCAGCAGCAGGTCACTCCACTTGTAGGTCCAGTAGTCCACGTACTCAGGCCGGTCCAGCAGTGCAGAGATGAGGCGGTCCCGCTTGTCCGCGGCAGGGTCTGCAAGGAATTCCCTGGCCTCCTGCGGCGTGGGCAGGACACCGATGGTATCGAGGAAAGCACGTCGGATGAACTCTGCATCCGTGCAACGCTCCGACGGCGGCAGGTTCAGCTCTTTCAGCTTGGCCAGCACTTCGCGGTCGATGAAGTTCCGCGGCGTGAAGGCGGAAAACGCCTCTGCCAGCGGCGGGTGCTCATAGGGCACGGAGACAGTCGCGATGGCCAGCTGGCTGAGATACCAAGCCGTGACGGTGCCCTCGCCATTTCCTACGATCTTGACCATGCCGTCATCATTGACGGTCGCTACCGAGGTGTTCCCTGCCGTGTACTTGGCCCAGCGGGTCACATCCTGCTGCTGGCCGTTGCTGAAGTAGGCCGTCACTTTCACCGGCAGCTCCTGGCCCGTCTTGAGAGACGCGTGGGTCGGGGTGACCTCGATCTTCTGGATCCGGGCATCATCCGCCCTCGGCCCCGGACTGCCGCTCGCGATCCAGTCCGCCAGGATCTGGTATTCGGGCCATGTCGTCTTGATCTTCTCTCCGCCCTTGTGCGGGACGGTCTTGGTCGCCTTCAGCAGCAGGAGGCTGCGCGCGGGGTCCTCCAGCGTGATCCGCCGCCCCTGGGCAGAGCGAGTGATGCTGAGGAAGTCCCCTTCATCATCATACCCGCGGAGGGAAAGGCGGAATCCACCCTGACCCGCCGCGGAGCCATGACAGGCCCCGCTGGAGCAGCCGTACCGCGCCAGGATGGGCTGGACCTGGTTGCGAAACGAAGGGGCCTCCTCCCCGAGGGCCGGACCTGAGCAGGCGACCATCAAGAGGATCGAGGAAACGATATTGAACAGGGATCCTGACATGAAGGGAGGAACAGGCACGTTGGAATGGCGGAGGCGCTTGCTGAGGCTAGAAGAGCTGACGGATCGGGTCGAAGCCACGGTCCACCACCGGATAGGGCCGGTTCTGAGGACCGGGCAGCTCCGTTTCCAGATCAATACCGAGCCCCTCATAAATGGTGGCCACGACGTTGGCAGGCGCGACGGCATGCTCGGCGGGATAAGCCCCGATCTCATCGCTGCGACCAATGACACGGCCGCCTTTCACCCCTCCGCCGGCAAAGCCGACGGTCCACACCCCTGGCCAGTGATCCCGCCCACCGGCAGGGTTCACTTTGGGCGTACGTCCGAACTCGGCCAGGTTGCACACCATGGTGTTGTCCAGCATGCCACGCTGGTGCAGATCCTCAATCAAGGCGCTGTAGCCCTGGTCATACATGGGGGCCACGAGATCGCGCATGCCTTCGATGCTGGTGAAGGGCTTGCTCCCGTGAATGTCCCAGGTGATCTCGTTGAAGACGGTGATAAAGCTGTTCACCGTGACAAACCGAACCCCGCGTTCCACGAGGCGTCGCGCCAGCAGGCAGCACTGGCCGAAGCGGTTCATGCCATAACGCTCCCGCACGGCGGGCTTCTCCTGGCTGAGGTCAAAGGCCTCCCGCGCCACACTGCTGGTCATGAGCCGGTAGGCATCATGAAAGTTCGTATCCATGAGCTTGGCTGCTTCGCTGCTCTCGAAGTTCTTCACACTCTGGTCCACGAGATCCCGCAGAGCCTGACGACGCTCCAGACGCACCTCATTGATCTCCTGCGGCGGCAGCAGATCCGGCACTTTGAAGTCCTTCGCAGAGGGGTCACCGTTGAGGACAAAGGGATCGTAGGTTTTGCCCAGAAAACCCGCATCCTGACCATGAGGCATGTTCCCACCGGTAGGTCCCATGGGTTCCGGCAGAATCACATGGGCTGGCAGCTCGGATTTGCGGCCTTTCAGGAACTCCAGCGCGCAGCCGACATGCGGTGTATTGATGCCGCCGCTGAAGAGCCGTCCTGTCTGCATCATCTGGTGCCCTGTGTCATGCACCGCCGCAGCAGTGTGATAGACACTGCGCACCAGGGAGAACTTGTCTGCGATCTTCGCCATGTGGGGGAAGATTTCCGTCAACTGGATGTCAGGACAGTTGGTCCCGATGGTCTTGAAGGGACCTCTAACTTCCCGCGGAGCATCCGGTTTCGGATCCCAGGTGTCGATTTGACTGGGCGCGCCCAGGTTGAAGATCATGATGCAGGCCCGCTCATCCTTCTTCTTGTCCACAGCGCCCATGGCCTTCAGCGCATTGAGGTGCGGCAGCGACAATCCAATCGCCCCCAATGTGCCTGCCTGGAGGAAGTCGCGACGCGAGATGCCATCACAGGTGGAGATGGAGCCTTTTGAGGAAAATTTGAACATGCGGCAGCGAGCGGGTGAAGTTCGTCGAACGCCTGATACTACGGGGATTCAGCCTGATCTTGAATGGAGAAAGCTGGGGCCGGGATGGATTATCTACGCAGCCTTTTCCACACCTCTGCGGGCCTTCCCCGTGGGTGACTACAGGTTTCCCTCGCTCAAGGGTGTGGCGACCGGCCTGCCATATTCGTAGCGTCGATGGGCGTCCCGGGCTTTTTGAAACTTGTCGTCCAGCACTTCAAAGCTGGCTGCATCAGCACCTGGGAGGAGCCGCCCCAGATGATAGACCTGCTTCCGGTCCTTGGCATAGGCTCCCTCCAGGATCTCCAGATGATCGATCTCTGCGCCCTCTGGCAGGGGCTTGTCGAAGTAATAGCCCTGCGCTGCGTCCCGCGAATAGGCCCCCTTCAGGACCGTGAAAGTGGCGACGTCCGCCCCCTCGATCTCGTTGCCGTTCACGTACCGCTTCCGAGTGTCGCCACAGTACGAGTAGAACTGATCCACATGGACCTGCCGGAAGTTCGCAGGGTCCTCGGAAATAATCTTCAGGCGATCGCTCAAGGCATACACCGCGTGGCCGTTTTTCACGAAGTTGAGGCTTATTTCGACGAAGTGATCCGCATCATCACAGATGACGTGATTGTTGCGATACACGTTGGTCGCATCCCGCCAGTAGCTTGGGGAGATGACCTGGAAGGTCTTGGGGTCGGCACCCTCCACGGGTTGCCCCCGGAAATAGAGGTTCGCCTTGTCCCGGGCAAACTGGTTGTCACCCTCCCCCTGCAAGAAGTACTCGAACGTCGCCGGGTCAGCCCCCTCAATGGCAAACGCCTTGCTCGTCCAGTCTGCCAGGAAATAGACCGTGCTCTCCCGCACATGATAGCCTGCCCGGCCCCACGAGCTCGGGGGTTTGTCCTTCCTGCCGCATCCGGCGAGAGCCGTCACCACGATCAAGGTCACGAGGATGCCCACGACGCCAATGGGGTGGGCCCTTTCCGTGGCACGTCGGATATCGATGTCGGCAAGGGTCTTCATCAGGCGCGAGATTGCGCCACTTCTTCACCCACTGCAAGGGTCTTGCCAGGCCACCACGGCTTCAGGATAAGCCCCTGATGGCCAGCCGTAGGCACTCCGCCTATTGAAAGGAGGGAACCGCTCACTGGCCAGGAGGTGTCGGGAGCGGGATGATTCTGCTTGTTATGATCGTGATCTCCAGCGTCCTCAGGTCCCGGGCTTGGTCGATCAGCCTCGCCACCCTTCTGACCCTCGCCATCGGCGTGCTGGACTATTTCACAGGTCGGGAGTGCCAGGTGGTCGCTCTTTACCTGCTGCCCGTAAGTCTGGTCGTCTGGGCCGCAGGTCGAAGGTGGGGCATCGCCTTCTCCGTGCTGGCTGCCCTGACCTGGCTGGCCGCGGAACTGGGCTCAGGCGAGTTCTTCGCCTTCAAATCCAGCCCCTTCTGGAATGCCGCCATGTTTCTGACGGTGTTCCTCGCCGTCACCCTGCTCCTCTCCGCCCTGCATGAGATAATGAACTCGCTGGAGCGCCGGGTGCGGACCCGCACCGGACAACTGCGAGAGGAGATGACTCGCCGGCATGACGCGGAGCTGGCCCGACTACGCGCCGAACGGCTGGCGCTGGTGGGCAGCATGGCGGCTCAGATGGCCCATGAGGTGCGCAATCCCATGAGTTCCGTCGCCTTGAATCTCGATCTCCTTTCGGATGAACTGGGAGCACTGACGCAGGACAGGGCACACGGTTCAGATGAGGCTGCCTTGCTGGTAGCGCAGATCCAGCAAGAGCTCGGGCGCATTGAGAACGTGCTCCGCGACTACCTGGGCTTTGCCCGCCTGCCCAAAGTCGCGCCGCAGCTCAAGCCGCTGCATCCTTTTCTGGATGAGAAGCTCGCGCTCATCGCGCCTGAGCTGAAGGCCGCCAGGGTTCGTCTCGCGAAGCACTATGACCCGCATATCCACGCCGTGAACATGGATCCGGTGCAGATGTGGCAGGTGATCCTGAACCTCGTGCGGAATGCACGCGAAGCCATGCCAGAGGGCGGCGAGCTTCACGTCCGCACCCAGGCAGAAGGAGGCTCCCTCCATCTCTCTGTCAGCGATACGGGCTCTGGCATTCGTGAGCAGGATCTGGCGAATCTCTTTACGCCCTTCTTCACCACCAAGGCACAAGGCACGGGCTTGGGGCTGGCCCTTTCCCAGCAGATCGTGACTGAGCACGGTGGACGCTTGACTTGTCAGAGCACGGTGGACGTCGGCACCACTTTCACCATCACCCTGCCGTACTCCGGAGAGGTCGCCTATTCACACGCTGGCGGTTTCAACATTCCTCCCCTCAAACCCAATTCCACCCCCCACGAATTTCATGAACTCCGTCATGCCGCTTCCTCACCCGGTTGACTACCAGGTTTCCGCCCTCGCTGGTAAGAACATTCTCGTCATTGACGACGATCAGGCCATGCTCCTGGCCGTCTCCAAGGTGCTGGCCAGGGGTGGTGCCACCGTCCAGTCGGCTGGCGATGCCGCCGAAGCGACGAAGATCATCTCTGACGCCGCGTCGAGCTTCGATGCCGTCCTCACCGATCTGCGGATGCCCGTGATGAGCGGCAAGTTCCTGCTCAGCATGATCCGCAGCACCCATCCTGAGATACCCGTCCTCATCATGAGCGCCTACTGGACCCCGGAGATGAAGGCGGAATGCGATCAACTCGGCGTCACCCAGTGCCTCGACAAGCCGCTGAACTCCATGCACCTGCTGGGAGCCGTCGCCAGAGCCCTGCTGCAACCTCCC
>JBGGMQ010000798.1:0-5913 GCA_041287975.1 Verrucomicrobium sp.
TGTCGGCTACAGGGACACCCCCTTCCTTCAGGGCACCTCCCCCAATGACGGCAGAGTGCACTTGCACGGCTTCGAATTCGACACTGCCATGCAGCTCGGCAAGCCCGTCCATCCCATCTTTCTCACAGACGAATTCCCCACAGATCCAGTCGAAAGCGAATCTGATCCTGAACTGCAAGAGCGCCATCTTTACTGGCGGACGTTCATGCGCTCCGACCATCTGCTCTACATCCCCGGGGATGAGGCCGAATTGACGCTACACCTCCAGCGCATGCACTTGGGCCCCTACTACCCTAGTACCATGGTCAGTTCATCGGCAAATTCAAACTCGCTCAGCCTTCCGTCTTGACGGACTGGCCTCCGAATCCGGACTCCTCACCTAAGAAGGAGTCCCCTCAGGGGCTTCGCCGATCTCCACGACGAGGGCTGTAATATTGTCCCTGCCGGATTCAGCCAGGGCGCTCTCCACGAGTCTCTGCGCAATGGGCTTGCCCGCCTCCGTCGGGGGAGGGTTCACCACCAGCTCGCAGATGGCTCTGTCCCACAAGCCGTCCATGAGGCCATCACTGCAAAAAAGGAACCGGTCTCCCGGCTGGCACCCTACAGCCCCAATATGAGGATCCAGGATCTGATGACCTGCGCCCAAGGCCTGCTGTAGCACGTTGCGCCGCGGATGCGTGCGGGCCTCGCGTTCGTTGATTTTTCCCGTCCGCCGCAGCCAACCCACATGGCTGTGGTCGTGAGTGATTTGCGTCATCTCGCCGTCTTTGGGGAAGTAGTAAATCCGGCTGTCCCCCAAGTGACCAAAGTAGAACCAGCCCGGAGTGAACCAGCCCAGACTCAGCGTGGCCCCCATGCCGGCACACTCATCGTACATCCGCCCCATGCGAGTGAGCTCTTCGTGGATATTGTCGAACAACTGCCCAAGGATGTCTGCGAATCCCGGCACAAGTCGTTGTGCGGAAAATTTGAAGCTTCTGGGCAGAAGTTTGGTGATCTTTTCGACTGCGATACGGCTGGCAAATTCGCCTGACTGGGCACCCCCCATGCCATCACTTACCGCGAAAATAAAATCCGCCTCCGCCATGGTAGATTCGCCAATTTTGCCCAAGTAGCGAACTTCTCGGGCATCAAACGCCAAGGCCAGGAAAGTGTCCTCATTGTTGACACGCACACGGCCCCGGTGAGTCATGCCCGACCAGGAGAGGGCAAGGGAGGCGGCAACTTCAGTCGTAGAGTCGGTCATGCGGCAGGATGGGGCGCTGAGGCAGGGGCTTGGACATCATCTAGCAATGTCGCGAACTCGAAGTCAATCACACAAAAGCGTCCGGCATGGGCGTTGTAGGTGATGTTCCGGAGGAAGGGATCATCATGCCGCACTCCGTACGCCTCCAGCTCGCTGAACACGGCCTTCATCTTGGCTTCCGTCATGTGCTCCACCCTGGCTCCGCAGTTGGTGGTCACTATTTTTAGATTCTCCGGCTCAGCTTCCAAAAGCTTCGGAACGAAGTCGCAACCCCGTTGCTCCAGATAACGCAGAACGCGGACCTCATTTTCGAACCTCTCCTTGGCCAGGTGGCCCCGGAAGGTCTTGTGGACACGGCCATCATAACCAATGCGAACCATGGCCCGGGCGGTGTCTTTGACTTCGTGCATGAGGTTTCATCTTGTCACCTCAGGCACAGGCTCGCAAGACTCACTTGTGAAGATGTCTTCATGGATGAGTCAAAAGATGCTTTTTACATATATTTTTGATTGCAATGGCACGGGATTTGCTTCATTCAATCCCAGCATCTGCGGGTAGCATCTCACGCTCTCCGGAGAAGTGATTTGCCCTCAAGGCATAACCAACCCTAATATCCTAAGCATACAATCCATGGCCAAGTACAAACTGGAATATATCTGGCTCGACGGTTACAAGCCCGTGCCGAATCTTCGCGGCAAAACTCAGATCAAGGAATACGCCAGCTTTCCAAAACTCGAAGAGCTGCCCAACTGGGGTTTCGACGGCAGCTCCACCCAGCAGGCCGAAGGCAAAAGCTCGGATTGCGTGCTCAAGCCCGTCGCCATCTATCCCGACAGCACCCGCAAGAACGGTGCGATCGTGATGTGCGAGGTCATGATGCCTGATGGCGTGACCCCCCACCCAACCAACAACCGCGCCACCATCCTTGATGACCCGGGCACCTGGTTCGGCTTTGAGCAGGAGTACTTCCTCTATCAGGACGGACGCCCCCTTGGCTTCCCTGAAGACGGCTACCCCGCCCCTCAGGGCCCCTCCTACACCGGCGTTGGCTACTCCAACGTGGGTTACGTCGCCCGCCAGACCGTGGAAGAGCACCTTGACCTCTGCCTTGACGCCGGCATCAACCACGAAGGCATCAACGCCGAAGTGGCCAAGGGCCAGTGGGAATTCCAGATCTTCGGCAAAGGCTCCAAGAAGGCCGCCGACGAAATGTGGACCGCTCGTTATCTCCTGAACCGCCTCTGTGAAAAGTATTGCGTGGACGTTGAGTACCACTGCAAGCCGATCAAGGGCGACTGGAACGGCTCCGGCATGCACGCCAACTTCTCCACCGAGCACATGCGTACCGTGGGCGGCAAGGACTACTTTGAGGCCCTCATGTCTGCTTTCCAGAAGAACATCGACGAGCATATCGCCGTCTATGGTCCTGACAACCACCTGCGCTTGACCGGCCTGCATGAAACGCAGTCCATCGACAAGTTCACCTACGGCCTCGCTGACCGCGGCGCTTCCATCCGTATCCCCCACAGCTTCGTGAACAGCGGCTACAAGGGCTACCTCGAAGACCGCCGTCCGAACTCCCAAGGCGACCCCTACCAGATCGCCTCCCGCATTCTCAAGACGATCGCCACCGTACCGATTCCTTAATCGGAGTCCGGTCCGCCGGCTTGGATCAAGTCTGAGTTTAGTTTGATTGCAGACGGCGCCACCTCCTGGGTGGCGTCGTTTTTTGTTTATCGCGGATCTATCGGTGGTGAGCAACGCTACTTCGCCCTCATCATCGCGAGCAAAATCTCCGCCGCCTTCGTAGCAAACGCTTCATCGTTGATGGTGGCGTCCACCTCCACCAGTTCCACGGGTGCCTTCGCATGTTTCCTGACAGCGGTATTGAGCGCCTCGTCAGCTTTCGCGTCACAAAAAGCACCCCCGGCGGAACTGATCACGCTTACCCCCTTTAGCGGCAGCATCACCGTCACGGGGCCGGTGTAGGCATTCACCTTTTCTGCCAGGATTCGCCCTAGTTCGGCACACTCTTCCGGGCTGGTGCGCATGAGCGTGACCTGGGGATTGTGCTGGTAAAAATTCCGCCCTGCAAACTTGGTGGGAACCGTGGCAGGTTCGCCGAAATTGACCATGTCGAGGCAGCCTGTCGAGACCACAGCCGGCACCCCTGCTTTGCCCGCAGCTTCGAGTCGGTGCGGGCCTGCTCCAAGGATCCCTCCCACGAGTTCGTCCGCCCATTCCGTTGTGGTCATGTCCAGCACGCCGTCCACCAGGCCACTTTCAATGAGAGACTCCATGATGCGCCCGCCCATGCCCGTGGAGTGGAATACCAGCACCTCATACCCAGCCGATTCCAGGATTCCCTTGGCCGCATTCACACACTGTGTGGTGTTGCCAAACATGGAGGCCACGATGAGAGGCTTCTCCTCGGCAACTGGAGGCGAAACCTCCACCATGCCACAGATCGCCCCGGCAGCCCGGGCCAGCAAAACGCGCGACAAACGGTTCAATCCAGAGACATCCACGATGCTGGGGAACATGACAATATCCTTCGTTCCCACATAGGGAGCCACGTTGCCAGCCGCCAAAGTGCTCACCATGACTTTGGGGAACCCGATCGGCAAAACGCGCATGGCCGCGGTGCCGATGGCCGTACCGCCCCCCCCGCCCAATGAGATGACACCATCGATCTTGCCGGCCTGGGCCAGCCCCATCAAAAGGACACCCGCCGCTCCAGCCATGGCGGTGACACTTTCCCCACGGTCCTGACGTTCCCGCAAGGCTGCCAGATCGACCCCCCCCGCTGCCGCGACTTCATCCCGGGTAATGTCGGGCACCACCTTCGGCGCGTCCAGGGAGCCAACATCAATGAGCATTGTACGATGACCACGCGACCGGATGATTTCAGCCACATACGCGTGTTCATCACCCTTGGTATCGAGCGTGCCAAGGACGGCAATGGTTTTGGGCGAGGAAGACATCGCAAACCCATAGGCAGCGAGTGGAGACATGCTCTGCAAAAATCAAAAAAAATGGGCACCGGATCGCCCCGGTGCCCAAACGCTATTGGATGCAAAAACGACTGGCTCCAACCTTAACCCGCCAAATCAGCGGCGGTTGCGGCGACGCACCAGAAAATACAGGCCGAGGCCAAGGAGCGTGAGACTGCCGGGCTCAGGGACCGGAGTGACCGCCAGGTTCGAGAATGTCAGCACGTTGGAATTGCCGGCGGAACCACCCAGTGCGCTTACGCTGGCAACAGCGTCTGCATCGAAACGGAATTCAAGACTCGTGAGAGCCTCTGGAGCAATGAACGTCAGCTCGAAATTGCTCAAGGTCCCACCCAACTCGATCAGATTTACCAAGTTAAGGATAGAGTTGCTGTTGATATCAGTAAGCAAGTTGCCGTTACCATAAACAGAGAAGTTCGCGCTCGTGAGCAAGCCAACTGGTAGAGCGGCCCCTTCGGTAACCGAAAACGTCACTGAATAGGCATTGCCTTGAGCAAGACTGAGTCCCCCAACAAGTGCGGATGAATCCCAAGAACTCAAGACGCTGGTGCCAATGGCCGTTTGCACCAAGGGGTTCAAGATGTCCAGCACACCTGTCAACTCAATGGAGCGACCAAACACCAAGCTGGTTCCGGTAGTGCGAGTGGATGTTGAGATCGTCGCGCCGACCAATCCAATTCCGTCAAATCCCACTGATCCTATGGCGCTGTGGGTCCATGTAGGAGAGCCTCCAGACGAGGTTGGACCAGCGGTGTAGGCAGTCGTGGTGTCCACATCGATGGAGAGCAGGCCCGCGGGGTCAAACTGCGTGAGCGCCTCAAGATTGGGATCAAAGAAGTTGGCAGGGACGACCGACTGAGCTGGTGCCGTTTGAGAAAGCCCCAGGAGGAGGGCCAGCGCTGGCACAGCACCGTGTTTAAGGATTGTCAGGGGAGTCATGGCTGTATGGATGAAGGGTTGAGCGCTGCTCCGGGCGGATTTACCCATTACTCACGCTACTTTGCACACGCCAATAATAGTAGACGCTCTAATATAATTTCAAGAACTTCTTCTTATGCAGCCACCACCGCATAATCAGTTTTTCTTATACGTAGCACGCTTTCAACGCTTTCTAATAATAAAACATTTACCTCTCCATCGAGTAACTTCATTTTTGAACTCTCGATAATGGGATTTTTACCGGCCAAATCACCTAAATGCGGCTCTTTTTCCCGCGGTTGAATACGGCGACAGCTTCGCCTCCATCATTTTTGCTAATGCTTGTTCAACTTCGCCACTATTCCCGTCCGCCGGAAAAATAGGGAATCGTGAGCGGCCCCTGGGGAAGCACAGCCACTTTCGCTGCCTCGCCAAGTCGAGCGAGCTCCGCCTCGACCACAGTCTGAATGCACGAACAAGGCTCAAGATGCACCGCCTTCACCTCCGACTCCGGCAACTGACTGTAGACCAGCACCCGCGCCCGAAGGCTGATCAAACTCTGAATCTGCGCCTGCCATTGCTCCGCCCGTACAAATCCAGGGCGGGCCAGCATTTCCAGAATCTCCGCCGGACCGCTGGCTGAGCGCAGAAGGTTGTCAAAGGGGCTGCCTGAGGGAATCCCCTCACTGCATTCGCAGGCCAGAATGAGCAGGCCGCCCGGTTTCAAAATCCGCA
>JBGGMQ010000799.1:0-3022 GCA_041287975.1 Verrucomicrobium sp.
CGCTGGGCCGCCCTAAGCTGGCGGGAAACGGACTGGTCCGCAACGCTGCAGGCGGCAGGTCACAGCTTTGGACTGGCAGGCGGGGTGGCACTTCTAGTAGTCTTGACAGCCCTCCTCATGACGGGTACGCAAAGAGCCCACCATGCACCTTCGCTGCGGGTGGGACGCCGCATTGGACTGATGGGCTACGCGATCCCCAGCGCACTCGTGGCGGTGGGAGCAGGCGGACTGCTGACCTGGCTGGCCACGATGCCAGGCATGGGCTTTGTCGCGCTGAGTGCCTCCGTCACAGGTCTGGTGTTCGCCTATTTCGTTCGCTTCCTGGCAGTCGGTCTGCAAGCGGTGGACGCAGGTTTCAAGCGGGTGCCCCCCAGTCTGCACGAAGCCGCCCGCACCATGGGAGCCAAGCCTTGGGCGGCGCTTTGGCGGATCGAGGTGCCGCTGGTTTGGCCTGCGATCCTGGCAGCCGCGACGCTCACCTTCATCGACGTTTTCAAGGAACTGACGCTCACCCTGGTTTTGCGCCCCTTTAACTATGAGACACTGGCCACGCGCATCTTCCGGCTCACAGATGAAAGCCGCGTGCCGGAAGCCGCCACCCCTGCTCTGGTCCTGATCTGCCTCAGTCTTTTGGGACTGATCCCGCTCGTCCACCTCCGCCAACCCCGTTCCGAATGAGCCTCCTCCACCTCGCGAACCTCAGCAAAACTTACCCACGGACCGACCGCCCCGCGGTGAAGAACGCCTGTCTGCAGATGCAGTCGGGAGAACTCCTCGCGCTGGTGGGTGAAAGTGGCAGCGGCAAGACCACCCTGCTACGGCTGATCGCGGGCTTGGAGACTGCGGATACCGGAAAGATCACGGTCGGGGACCTCACCGTGACGGACGGGCGCAAGAAGGTCGATGCGGAACATCGCGGGGTGGGCCTCGTCTTCCAGCATCACGCCTTGTTCCCCCATCTCACGATCGCGGCCAACATCTGCTTTGGCATCCGGCGCCTTCCTCGAGCCGAGCAGAAGCGACGAACGGAAGACCTCCTGACCCTGGTGGGCCTGCCGGGATACGAGCGCCGCTATCCTCACGAACTCTCGGGCGGCGAACGCCAGCGCATTGCCCTCGTGCGCGCCCTGGCACCCGAGCCGCGCCTGCTGCTGCTTGATGAACCTTTCAGTAATCTCGATCCGCAGTGGCGGGTGGAGATCCGGGATGAAACTCGGCGGATTCTCAAGCAACGGGGCACCAGCGCCCTGCTGGTCACGCACCACACTCAGGATGCGCTGTCGGTGGCAGACCGCATTGCCGTCCTCCATCAAGGTGAGATGCAGCAAGTGGGCACGCCGAATGAGATCTACCACGCCCCGGCCAACCGCTATGTGGCCACGCTTTTCGGAGTCTGTAACTTCATCCCCATGGCGGACTTGGCGCGCCCCTGTGGCACCAAGATCGGGTGCGACATTGGTCCCTCGCCTTCGGCAGGCCAGGGCCTCTGGGTGCGGCCTGAAGATCTGGAGCTAGCCCCCTCAAGGGAAGCCCCTGGCACTGTGCTCACGGGCATGGTCCGCACGGTATCGTTTCAAGGCGATCACTACGATGTGATGCTGGACTGCACCATACCGGGCACCTCTCCATTTGAAGTGCGGGTGCAGCACCGGGGTCCTGAAAACGTGAGTGCCGGGGAGAGTTGGGCCGTGCTGCCACGACCTCGTGGCCAAACAGGTGCGATGGCAGCATAGTCCCCACAGGCTCTCGGGCCGATTCGAATTCAATTTCTCGCAACCTGTGTCAAAGCCGATATAGTCGGCCCCATGCCCGAGGCTCCCCCCAAGCCCAAGCGTCGCCGTCTTTGGAGACGGCTTCTGCGCTGGGCGTTTCTGCTGGGACTGTGTGCCTTCTTCGCCTTGAGCGGAGGCTTGTGGTGGGGATATCTGGAACGCGTGAGCCTGGCCAACCGGGCCCTCGCCAACATCGGCCCCTACCAGGCACAACTGGAGGCCCTAGACCTGGACCGCAATGGCCACCTGGAGGTGAAGGGGCTGATTCTGAAAGAGCGCGCTACTGGAGCCACCGTGCTCCGCCTCCCCCGTCTCACGGGTCAGGTGGGCATTGACCACCTGCGGCAGAAGCGGCTGACTGAACTGGTGCTGGAAGGGCCGCAGTTCCAGATCGACCAACGCTGGCTGCAACCCAGCGCCCCAGCGCCTGCGGTCTCGGAAACAACTGCCGGCGGCCCGCCCCTGCTGGCTGGGTATTCCATCGGCACCTTCAAGGTCAAGGGGGCCAAAGTCACCTTCAACCCCAATGCCAAGACGGCAGCGGAAGTGACCATCAGCTACTCCGCAGACGATGTGACGATCGGCATGGACGGTCGCATTCGCAGCGGCGAGCAGGAACTCAACCTCGCCCAGCTCAAGATCAACAGCGAATCTGACGGCGCCCGCCCGGTGAGACTGGAGGAGCTGAACGTAAAAGGTCGTGTGAAGGATGGCATTCTGGAACTGGACGAACTGGCTCTGAAACAACCGGAGGTGCATGCCAGCCCCACCCTGATCACCTCATTGGTGGGGGCGGCCAATGACGTGAAAAAGAACCGTGAGGCAGCCCGGGAGAAAGCCCGCGTCACGCCCCTGCCCGCCACAACCGAGGCCAGCGCAGCCCATCCTCTCCTGGTCGGCATTCGAGTGGGCAAGGTGGATATCGAAGACGCCAGCATCTCCGTGAAACGCTTTGTGGAAGGAAACACCCTGGGAGTCGTGCTGCCGGATGCAGACGCGCACTTCACCTACCGCACCTCACAAGTGGAGTGGCTCTTTGGCAGCACTCCGACGATGTCGGATCACGTGCTGGACATGAACTATGTGAATGTCGAGGCACCGGACAACCAGGGCCACGTCCGTTTCAAGTCCGGCCAGTTGCAGATGGCCAGGATGGTGGCCGGAGAGCCTGTCAAGATTGCCTATGTCGATCTCCAGGAGCCGCATGTGCGCTGGACGCCGGCACTCAGGAAACTACTCATGCGCCCCAA
>JBGGMQ010000800.1:0-5656 GCA_041287975.1 Verrucomicrobium sp.
AGGACTTGTTGGGCGACAATCCACTTTTTCCTTCCCATCAAACGGCAGCAATCCCGCGTTCTGCGGAGCATCCGTTAACTTCATCACCGGCGCGTCATCGGCCAGCGTCACTTTGTAGATTCGAGTCTTCATCGTTCCTGAAAGGCATCGATGTTTGCCCCTATTCAACGCTTGGCCAGCTCATGTCAATCATGAGCGGGCCGACGTGAACCCGTCCCGTCAGCGGGAGTGAACTCCCTCCCCGCCCGTCGCCTCCAACCTCAATCCTCCATACGGAAGCTCTCTGGTCACTCTGTGAACCTCTGTGGTTAAACCTCACGACCCTCCTACCCCTGACGCCCTACCCCTGACGCCCTACCCCCGGTGCCCCCGCCCGCGCTTCCGCCCCTCCCCCCTCCACCTCTCTCCGTCTCCAACGGACACTTTTTGCCCATTTTCCTCTCCAAAACCCACTCGCATGTGCAAGTTGTCACCGTTTCCAAACGTTTTATAGTGCTTGCCAATTGACCGATTGCTCCCGCTCCGCCCTGCTCTGACCTTCTCCCATGTCCGCACCCGCTCCCACTGACTCCGAAGCCGCCCAGTTCCTCGTCAATGGTTACCTCCGGCTGAAGGCAGAACTAGGCAAAAAGATCGTCGGACAGGAGGACGTCATTGAGCAGGTGTTCATCGCCATGGCCGCTGGCGGTCACGCACTGCTGGAGGGCGTCCCGGGCCTGGCCAAGACCCTCCTGGTGAAATCCTTCGCGGACGCCATGCACCTGGGCTTCCGACGCATCCAGTTCACCCCGGACCTCATGCCCGCGGACATCACTGGGACGGAGATCATCCAGGAGGATGCCGATACCGGCCGCCGCAAGCTCATCTTCATGCGCGGTCCCATCTTCTCCCAGATCATTCTGGCGGACGAAATCAACCGTACCCCGCCCAAGACGCAGGCCGCCCTCCTTGAGGCCATGCAGGAGCATTCCGTCACCGTCGGCCAGGAAACCTTCGCCCTGCCCCGCCCCTTCTTTGTGCTGGCCACGCAGAACCCCATCGAACAGGAAGGCACCTATCCCCTTCCCGAAGCTCAGAAGGACCGCTTCCTCTTCCTCATCAAAGTCGCCTACCCCACCCGCGATGATGAACGCGAGATCCTGGCCCGCACCACCGGGACCGCCACAGGCGAGATTCAACCCGTCCTCAGCGGCGAAGAACTGCAGGAGTCTCAAAAGCTCGCCCGTCGCGTGCCTGTGCCCGACCACGTGACCGACTTTGTCCTGGATCTCGTCCGCGCCACTCGCACCACCGAGCCAGGCGTCAGCCCCTATGTAAAACAAATGGTCGGCTGGGGTGCCGGCCCTCGCGCCAGCCAGCACATCATTCTCGCCAGCAAGGTCCGCGCCCTCCTCCGTGGCCGCACTCATGTCACTGTCGATGACGTCGAAGCGCTCGCCTACCCGATCCTCCGGCACCGCATCGTCCCCACCTTCCATGCAGAGGCCGAAGGCGTCACCGTCGACCACATCGTCAAGCACCTGCTGGAAAACACCCGCCGCCCGCAAGGCTCCCGCGTCCTGTAGCGACCCTCATTGAGGGCTGCTTCCCTGCATCCATCTCAGTTCAGCAAGCTACCGCCACCCCGCCGACCGCATGGCCAAACTCTCCGACCTGCTTCCTGCCGAGGATCTGGCCCAATTGACGGGCCTGCCCCTCTTTGCGCGGACGGTCATGGAGGGTTTTTCCACGGGGATGCACGCCTCCCCCCACAAGGGATCCAGCGTCGAGTTCCGCCAGCACCGCCCTTATGTTCAGGGCGATGAGATCAAACGGCTCGACTGGAAAATCTTCGGCCGCAGTGACCGGTACTACGTCCGCGAGTTCGATGAAGAAACGAACCTGCGCGCCACCATCCTGCTGGATGCCAGCGGCAGCATGGACTACCGCAGCACCAAGGGCTTGGTGAAATTCGAAGTGGCCCGGAAACTCGCCGCCTCCCTGGCCTATGTGCTGACCGGCCAGCAGGACGCGGTCGGTCTGGTGACTTTCGACAAGAAAGTCCGCGAGTTCATCCCCTGCCGGACCAAGACCAGCCACCTGCACCACATCCTGGATGCCCTGGTGAAAACCCGGCCTGGCGATGAGACTTCCCTGGCGGGCGTCCTTCAGAACCTCGCGGGCCGCATGAAGCGTCGCGGCCTCATTATCCTCATCTCCGACTGCTTCGACGATGCCGCCACCCTGCTTCAGTCGGTGGGCGTGTTTCGAAAGCAGGGCCATGAGATCATCGTCTTCCAACTCTGGGACCGGGATGAACTGGAGTTCCCCTTCTCCCGCTGGGCACGATTCGAAAACATGGAACGCAGTGAAGATGTCCTGCTCCTGGACCCCGCCGCCATCCGCCAGCGCTACCTCCAGACAGTCGCGACCTTTCGGGAAGAACTCAATGAAGGACTCCGGCGGCACCAGGTGGATCTGGTGCCCATAGTCACCGACGAACCGCTGGCGGCAGCGGTCAAAGCCTACCTCGCCCTCAGAATGCGGCGCTGAACGGAGCAGACTGATGGGCTTTGGCAACGGCATACTCCTGTTGGGCGCTCTGGCGTTCCTCATTCCGCTGATCATCCATCTGCTGAACAAGCGGAAGGTGACCACCGTGCGCTGGGGTCCCATGCACCTCCTTCATGAGGCCCTTCGCCAGAAAAAACGCAATGTGCAGCTGGAGCAGAAGCTTCTGCTCGCCGTGCGCATCAGCATCCCCATCCTGCTGGCCCTCTGCCTTGCCCAACCTCTTCTCAGCGCTCTCAGCCAGCTCCCCGGCTTCAACAAAATCTCCCTCCTCACCGTCCTCGACAACAGCTACTCCATGCGGATGCCTGCCGAAGGCGGCACCGCCCGGGATAAAGCCCGCAACTATGTAAAACAGTCCCTCCAGCATCTGGCTCAAGGCTCCGATGTTGCTGTGGTCTACCCCGGTGCTCCGGTGCGCAAACTGGAGGAAACGTCCACCACCGACCTGGAACGACTTTCGGGCGCATTGGACAAGGAGCCCGGCCTTTCCGGCCCCCTGGCCCTGCAGGACACCTTCCAGACGGTCCAGGCGGAGTTGAAGAAGATGAACACCTCCGCACACGAGGTCCTTCTCATCTCCGACTTCCAGGCCAGTGACTGGCAGCATCTCGCCGATGGCGGCACCATCCCTGCCTTGGAAGCCCTCCGCCAGGAAGAACGGAAACCCATCATCACCTTTCTCCGCGCCGCAAGCGACACCCAGGACAACCTTGCCATGATCTCCGTCGAGCCCTCCGCTTTTGTAGTGGCCAGGGAGCAGCAAGTGGCCCTGCGCGCCCGCATCAAAAACTACGGCCAGCGGGCCTACCAGGACATCGCCGTCCATCTGGAAATCAACGGCACGCGCCTCCGCTCGACGCGGGTGTCGATCGCCCCCAACGCCGAGTCCATTCTCACGCTCAGCCACGCGTTTGACTCCCCGGGCGACCACGCCATCACCGTTCGCGTTGAGGGTGACTCGCTGCCGGACGACAACTCTTACTCCCTGGTCATTCCCGTACGCGAACAGGTCAACTGCCTGCTGGTACGAGGAAAATCCCGCAGCGGTCCTCTGGAGGGCGCGACCGACTTTCTTGAGATCGCCCTCACCCCGCACCAGAACGCTGCCGCCACCACGCTCAAGGACGTCATTCGCGCCGGGGTGATGGACGAGAACGCCATGCGGGACAAGGCACTGGACGGCTCCGAAGTGGCGATCCTTGCCAACGTGGAGAAGCTCAACGACCGCCAGGTGAAGGACCTCGAGGACTTCGTCAAGCGGGGCGGTGGCCTCGTCATTTTCGCGGGCCCCGACATGGACCTCCGCTGGTACGAGGAAAAATTCTACAACAAAGGCACCGGCCTCTTCCCCTGTGCCATGAAGGGGTTCGGCCATGTCGAGGACGGTCAGGTCCCCTCCCGCATCCTGAACCAGCGCTACTCACACCCTGCCATCACTTATTTCAATGATGCCCGGGGCATGAAGCTCCAGGATGCCGCCTTCAACCACTGGGTGCGTTTCGACAAGATTGATGGCGAAGCCCGCCCCCTCCTGAATCTTGATCGCGGCGACGCCCTCATCGTGGAGAAACCCTTTGGCAAGGGCCGGGTCCTGGCCGTGGCCACCACTGCGAATGCCCAGTGGAGCAATCTGCCCCTCCAGCCCGTCTTTGTCCCTCTCATGCAACGGCTGGTCACCTACCTCGCCACCCAGAGCGCGGCCCCACAGAGTCAGGTGTGCGGCTCCGTCCTGCGCGCCATGCTCGGCACCACCCAGGTGAAGTCCAATGTCGTCATCAAGGACCCCTTGAACCAGACCAGGGAACTTACCCCTCGGGCAGATCGCGACGGCGTGATCTTTGTCAACTTCCCCGGCACCCAGGTTCCAGGAATCTACGAACTCAGGGCGGCGGACGCTGCCGCCAGCACTCCTCCCAAACGCTTCGCCTTCAACCTCAACCTGGCCGAGTCGGACACAACGCTCATGCCGGAGGAGAAAATGCGGGAACTCGCCACCCGTCTGGGTGTCAGCTACGCCAGCACCTACGACGAGTACACCCGTCTCGACCGCCATCGTCGCAATGGTGCCGAACTCTGGCAACCCCTGCTCCTGGCTCTCCTGTTGTTCCTCTTTGGCGAGGTCTTCCTGCAGCAACGCATCTCCCGCGCCTGACCCGCTCCCCCCTTTCTCCGCCCCGCCTCACCTGATGGTTGATCCCCAGCACACAGAAACCCAACTCCGGTTCGCCGGAGACTGGCCGGCCCTGCCCGTCGCAGGCGTCGCTGTGGGTCTGGCGCTGCTCATGTTCTTCTTTTACAGGCGGGAGCTGCGCTTTCATCAAGGCGCCCCTCGCTGGGTGTTGCCTCTGCTGCGATCCCTCGCCGTCTTCTTGATCGTGATGTGCCTCGCCGGGCCCATCCTCGAACACGTCGCCACATTCCGGCAGTTGGGCCGCGTCGTGATCGTGGCCGACGCCTCTGCCAGCATGAGCTTTTCAGATGAGCTGGCAGTGGAAACTCCCCGCCCCAAGACTTCAACAACTCAACCCGTTCCCCAGACCAAAGCGGCCGGCTCCCGGTTCGACCGGCTCCAGGAGGCTCTCCTCAATCCCAATCATTCGCTCGTCAAAAAACTCGCGGAAAATCACGACGTCGAGCTTTTTGCGCTGCGGGGCTACCGGACCGAACGTCTCTGGTGGCATCGCCAGGAGGGCCGGGACGTCTCAGGCGATCTCCCCCACCTCTTTGAGTTCAAGCCCGAAGCCACGCTCACCAATCTCGACCGCCCCCTCCGTGATGCCCTCGGCCCCAACCCCGAAGGGACCGCTCTCGTTGTCCTGACGGACGGCCAGCACAATGGCCCAGGTTCACCGGAAGATCTTGCGGCCAGCCTCCGGGACAGTGGCATTCCCATCTTTACCATTGGTTACGGCAATGAGGCACCGCCGCCTGATCTCGCCATCCTGAAGGTGAACACCCCCGAGGCTGTGTTCGCCGAGGGTCGCGTGGATGGCAGCATCATCGTCAATGACACCCTGCCAGCCGGCATGCCAGCCCAGGTGGTCATCGCCCAAGCCAGCAAGGTCCTCTGGCAGCAGGCCATTAGCACGGATGGCAGCGGTGA
>JBGGMQ010000801.1:0-3132 GCA_041287975.1 Verrucomicrobium sp.
CGGAGCTTCTTGCCGGGTTTCACCATGCAGCGCCAGAGCGTTGGAGATACCGCATCCAGACGCAGCAATTCCTTGGTGCCGTCGTTGGAGAAGTACCTGGCGGGGACGACTCGCGTGTCGTTGAGCACGACGAGATCATCCGGGCGCAGGTACTCCTTCAGGTCCTTGAAGGAACGATGCTCCAGCACTCCCGTGTCGCGATGCACGACCAGCATGCGGGAGGCGGATCGATCTGCCAGCGGTTCACTGGCGATGAGCTCCTGGGGGAGTTGGTAGTCAAAATCCGAGGTAAGCATGCTGGCGGGTGGCCGATGACGGAGCGGGGGAAGACGCTGAAGCTAGGCGCTAACTGTCTGGGAGTCTTGTTTGCGCATGGCGGCAGGCAAGCCAAAGGCCAAACCGCAGCCGATCAGAAAGAAGACACCGCCGATGCCAGGGAGGAGCATCGTGCTACCTGTCACGCCGGGTTCCAGTACAGCCAGGGATGGCTCCTTGGCGGAATAGTGAACTGTGACTTCCGTGCCCAGCTTGTACTTGTTCAGCACGGTGCGAGCTCCGGCGGGATTGCTGGAACTGCCGGATCCAAACGAGACACGTTTGGCAGAGTAGGTCGTGCCCTCCACCCGGTAGTCATAGACCACCGTCGCACTGTAGGTCGTGGACCCTTTGTCACTGCGGTGACGGTCCAGCTCAGAGATCATCACCTTTCCCGGAACGGTGGGCCAGCTTTTGCTTCCCGACGCGTTGCGAAGGTTCGTCACCCCGGCAAAGAGAATGCCACCTCCCACGAGAATGAAGATCCAGGGGAAGATGATGGTGAAGAAAAACCGCATGCCCGGCGACATCGGTGCACTGGGTCGCGATGTGTTGGTGGTCTGCTTGAGCATGCGGTGCGGGGAGGGAGCTTAGATGGTCATGGCCGAGTACCCGCCATCGACGACCATTTCATGGCCGGTGATGAAGGAGCCGGCGGCATTGCTGGCGAGCAGCAGGGCGGCGCCCACCAGTTCTTTGGCTTCGCCAAAGCGAGCTGCTGGAGTGTGGGACATGATCTTGGCGATGCGCTCGGGCACCAGCACTTTTTTGTTCTGCTCGGCGGGGAAGAAGCCGGGGACCAAGGTGTTCACGCGGATGCCCAGGGGGGCCCACTCACGAGCGAGGTTCTTGCTGAGGTTGTGCACGGCGGCCTTGCTCATGGAGTACGTGAAGACGCGGCTGAGAGGCACCAGACCGGACATGGAGCCAAGGTTGATGATGGAGGCCTGGATCTTGTTGTCCACGAAGTAGCGACCGAACACCTGGCAGGCAATGACGACGGCCTTGGTGTTGATATTCATGATCCGGTCATATTCATCCTCAGGGATGTCGAGAAAGGGGGTGGGGGAGTTGACCCCGGCTCCATTGACCAGGATGTCCACGCCACCGTGCTCGGCCACCACCTGGGCGAGCAGGGCTTCCAAGTCGGATCGTTTCGAGGCGTCCACAGCAATGAAGCTGCCTTTGCCCCCGGCTTCCGCGATCGTGGCAAGGCGCTTTTCAGCCTTGGTCGCGTCCCGGCCCACGAGGATCACATTGGCCCCGGCAGCAGCGAAGCCTTCAGAAATAGCACCGCAGAGTTCGCCTGTGCCGCCGATGACAACGGCGGTTTTGCCTGAGAGATCGAAGAGGGAAGTGGACATGAAGGAATGAAGAGGGATGAAGCTCAGTGGATGAAGGGGAGCCCGAAACATGGCGGGATGACCCGCGAGAGCAAGATCAACTGTCAGGGAGTTCGTCGTAGAGGGAGTGGCGCTCAGGTTTCGATGCTGCCGTAGGGCAGGTCGATGGGCCAAAATTCAGCATTCCAGCACCACATCACAGGTCCCAGGCCCGTATCAAGAGTGGAGTGGGGCAGTTCGAGCGTATCGAAGGCTGCTGCTTGACTCCGTGCCTCTTCGCCAGCACAGAGTTGTTTGATCGGAAATGTGGAAAGAGCTGCTCATATTCCTTGCGGGCCTCGTCTGTGGGATGGGAGGGCTCCTCATATGGTATGGGCTCCGTTTTATGACGGATCTCAAGTCCGCCCGGCATGCTTCCGCAGCAGAGCTCTTCACTCATGAGCCAGGTGAACGCGATCGCGCTGCTCTGGCCGTGATTGAAGCCTGCAAGAACCGCATGCGATGGCACACGAATCCCAATCCGGAGTGGTTTCCTCCGCTCGTGGACGAAATCCCCCGGTTGGTGAAGGAGATCGCCATGGTCTACCATCCCGACTCACCGCACCCTCTTTTGGCCCCGGGCTTGAGCCATTTCACCCGGGCCATCCAGCTTGCGGCTACCGATGTCACGGAGTTCCTCCAGACACGCACGGTAGGCAAGCTCGTGGATGTGAGTGCCCACACGGCCTACAAGACGTGGGAGAAAGGCCGGGAGATGATCCAGCATGAGACCGTGCAGAAGTTCAACAAATGGTACAAGCGCCTCCTGCCCGTGTGGCAGGTCTTGCGCTGGAACAGCCCCCTCACCTGGGCGTCCATGGCCGTCTCGAACGTGGCCACCCGCACCCTGCAGCCAGCCATCGTGGACATTGTAGCCCGCCGTGCGGTCGAGCTCTACAGTGGTCGCATCAAGGCCTCTGGGCCTGCCCCCACTCTCAAGAGGCTTGAGAACGGCAGCGAGCCTTGAGACACCCCTAGCTCGACCTGATGCAATGACCGTCTCCCGGCGCATTCTGTGGCAGTTCGCAGTGGCGGCCGCGTTGGTGATACTCGTCACCTCTTCAGTGACCTACAAGCTGGTTTTTGACGAAGCCACTGAGCGGCACCTGGACGTCTTGCGCACTTACGTTTCCGAGCGGGCATTGCGAGAAGAGGCGGAGTTTCGCAACATCGAGGGGAACCTCCGGATGGTGCGGGGTCAATTTCAAAAACGCATGGAAGCTCCGGCTCCGCCGCAGGTGGAAGCGCGATGGGACAGTCGTTTCAAACTCTTCCCGGATGGAGCCTGGCGTAGCAAGGAGGAATTTTCAGATGGTCGGAAGTTCTCCACATTGTGGATGCACAAGGACGCCACCCTGACAGCCGACCTTCAACTGAAGATTTTGAGAGCTCAGGACATTTGCAACGAATTGATCCGGGGCTGGGCAGACACCTT
>JBGGMQ010000802.1:0-3791 GCA_041287975.1 Verrucomicrobium sp.
ATCCGCCTCCAGATCAAAGAACTCGGCCATCTCCCTTGCCACCTCCCGGTGCGGAGGGATGTCCGAGCAAAAGAGCGGCAGACGATGCAGCGTCGCCTCCACCAGAGGCAGGCCAAAGCCCTCGCTCTTGCTGGGAAAGAAGAGCGCATCTGCCAGACGATAAAGGCTGGCGACATCCTTCGACGTCACGGGAAAGGACTCGGACACAAAGCGTACCGTCTCCTGCAAATCCCATTCCAGGATGAGGCTCTGAATCCGGGTCGCGTAGGCGGCCGATTCCTTGCGATGGGGGTCTGGGGCACCCGTGACCACGTAGAGCACATCTTTGCCCTGAGCCCGCAACACCGCCACCACCGCCAGCCCCAGCTCAAGATTTTTCCTCGCCAAGATCCGGGTAGGATGGAGCAGCACCCACTCATGCTGCCACACATCATACCGCTCCGCCCATGCCGCGACATCGGGAGTGAGCCCCAGGGTCGCAGAAACGTCCACACCGTTGGGGATCACCGGACACTGGTCGGAGGTCAGGTTCATCCGCTCGCAGAAGCCTTTTTGCCGGACGGTCGAGACCGCGATGTGCTGCACCGTGGCATCAAGAGAGAGAAAGGTCTCTCTGGAGATGTCGAAATCATGGACCCAGTTGATGAAACGCGTGCCGGTGAGCCGGCGACTCGCCTCCGCCAAGGCCAAAGCGGCTGCGGCGCTGAAAGGCATGGTGAGCATGTTGTGGATGATCGCCACATCGAAGCTGGTGAGCTCCTGTTCCAGGATGGCAAAATCTGCCGTCAACTGCCCCGCTGTGGCTGCGGCTCCAGCCTTCAGACAGGAGTGGACGCGCACCGGAATGGAGGAATCCACCAAGGTCGCCCCTTCGTTGCCGCAGAAGACCACGACCTGATGACCCCGCTTCGCGAGAATGAGCGCCTGCTGCTCAATCACCCGCTCCACTCCGCCGATGATGGGCGGAGCGGCGTAGTGGATGAGAGCGAGGCGCATGCTTCGGTAAGCGGATGCAAAACTTCAAATAGCAAAAACCAAACTTCAGGGAAATCACAAGAATCAGGTCTCAATCCCAATTCCGTGAATTCCGTTAATTCTGTCTAAAAATCAGTCTCTGTGCCTCTGCGCCTCTGTGGTAAAACTCAGGCGTTCAATTGGCCACGACATTGACCAATTTGCCGGGGACGACGATCACCTTGCGGATCGTCAAGCCTGCAGTGAACTCGGCGACCTTGGGGCTGGCCAGGGCCTGGGCTTCCAGGACGTCTTTGGCGATGTCCTTGGCGACCGTCAGACGATCGCGAAGTTTGCCATTCACCTGGATAATGACCTCGACCTCATCCTCCACCAAGGCGGCGGGATCGAACTCGGGCCACCCCTGGTCGGACAGCAAGGCCTTCTGCCCGCAACCTGGAAAGGCCTTGGCGATCCGGTCCTGCAATTCCTCAGTGACATGCGGGGCGAAGGGATTCAACACCTTGATCAGGGTCAGCACGCCCGCCACGGGGCGCACCTCAGCCGCAGTGAAGGCATTCGTCAGCACCATCATCTGGCTGATGGCCGTGTTGAAGCTCAGACGCTCGATGTCCTCACCCACTTTGCGGATGGTTTCATGGATCACCTTGTTCAGCTTCTTGTCCACCGGCACATCCTGGAGCTGGGGTGAGGTCTTCCACTCCCCTTCCTGGTTGCTTTCCTGAACCAGACGCCAGACGCGGGCCAGAAAGCGGTACACGCCCTCCACGCCTTTCATGCTCCAGGGTTTCACCTGCTCCAGCGGGCCCATGAACATTTCATAGAGCCGCAGGGAGTCCGCGCCGTATTCGAGGATGACGTCATCCGGATTCACCACATTGCCGCGGCTCTTGGACATCTTCTGACCGTCTTCACCCAGGATCAGACCCTGGTTCACCAGTTTCTGGAAGGGTTCAGGAGTCACCACATGACCCAGGTCAAAGAGCACCTTGTGCCAGAAGCGGGCGTAAAGCAGGTGCAGCACGGCATGCTCCGTGCCGCCCACATACAGATCCACCCCACCTGGCTTGCCAGCGGAACCCATCCAGTAGGCATCAGCTTCTTTTGAAATGAAGCGCTCGCTGTTGTTGGGATCACAGTAGCGCAGGTAGTACCAGCACGATCCCGCCCACTGGGGCATCGTGTTCAACTCACGGGTGGAGGTCTCGCTGTAGCGCACCCACTCGGTGGCCTTGCTCAGGGGGGGCTCGGGCGTGCCTGTGGGTTTGAAGTCGGCAAGATCCGGCGGCATCACGGGCAGTTCCCCAGCGGGAACCGCCCGGTGTTTGCCACTTTCCCAGAGCACCGGGAAGGGTTCCCCCCAATAACGTTGACGGCTGAAGAGCCAGTCGCGCAGCTTGAAGTTCACCTTGGTCTTGCCCAGGTTCTTCTCTTCCAGCCAGGTGGAGATCTTCTTCTTGGCCTCGGGTGTGGTGAGTCCGTCCAGAAAGCCTGAGTTTACCGCCACGCCATCGTCGGTGAAGCCATGCCACTCCGTACCTTCTGGCGGCTGCACCACCTGCAACACGGGTAGCTCAAACTTTTGGGCGAATTCAAAGTCCCGCTCATCATGCGCCGGCACGGCCATGATGGCTCCGGTGCCGTAGGTCATGAGCACGTAGTCGGCGATCCAGACAGGGATCTGGGCTCCGTTCACGGGATTGGTCGCCAATGCACCGGTGGCCACACCGGACTTCTCTTTGGCAAGCTCCGTGCGTTCCAGATCGCTCTTGCTGGCCACGGATTTGCGATACTGATCCACGGCTTCGCGTTGCGCTGCGGTGGTCAACTGATCGACGAGTGGATGCTCGGGAGAGAGCACCATGTAAGTCGCGCCGAAAAGGGTGTCGGGCCTCGTGGTGAAGACCGTCACTGGGTGCGTCGTGCCAGGAGTTTCCGGGTTGGCGATCTCAAAGACCACTTCCGCGCCTTCGCTGCGGCCGATCCAGTTGCGCTGCAGCAGCTTGATGCTTTCCGGCCAGTCCAGACCATCCAGCTCATCCATCAGCCTCTGGGCAAAGGAAGTGATGCGCAGCATCCACTGGCGCAGCGGACGCCGCTCCACGGGAAAGCCGCCCACCTCGCTCTTGCCATCGATGACCTCTTCATTGGCCAGCACCGTGCCCAGCTCCGGGCACCAGTTCACTGGAGCCTCGGAGACGAAGGCCAGACGACGCGCATCGACCTCCTCCCGGCCCAGGCCTTGAGCTTCCAGTTCCTGCACCGGCCGCGCCTTGTTGGTGGCGAGGTCAAAATAGGAGTGGTACAACTGCAAGAAGATCCACTGGGTCCATTTGAAATAACCTGGATCCGTGGTGTTCACCTCGCGGTCCCAGTCATAGGCAAAGCCCAGGCGCTTGAGCTGGTTGCGGAAGTTCTCGATGTTCTTCTCCGTCGTCTTGCGGGGATGCTGACCGGTCTTGATCGCGTACTGCTCGGCAGGCAGGCCAAAGGCATCCCAACCCATGGGGTGCAGCACGTTGCAACCCGTCATGCGTTTGAAGCGCGCCACAATGTCCGTGGCGGTGTAGCCCTCGGGGTGCCCCACATGCAGCCCCTGCCCACTGGGGTACGGGAACATGTCGAGCACGAAGTACTTCGGCTTGCTGGCATCAAATCCATCATCCCCAGGCCCGAGCGTGCGAAAGGACTTGTGGGCATCCCAATGGGACTGCCAGCGGGTTTCGAATTCGTCAAAGGGGTACTGCTTGCGGCGCTCGCTGCTCATGGCTCAAAAGTGAAAAAAGGGCGGGATACTTCGCCCAAGCCACGCGACT
>JBGGMQ010000803.1:0-3323 GCA_041287975.1 Verrucomicrobium sp.
ACGCACTGACGCACTGACGCACTGACGCACTGACGCACTGACGCACTGACGCACTGACGCACTGACGCACTGACGCTACCGCGGCACCGTTTCCACAAACGCCCGCACGGCCTTCCCAAGCCCCTCTCCCACTTTCCGATAACCTTCCGTCGTACTGCGCTCGGTGTTCCATGAGGTCTCAAGGCACAGGGCGACGGTATGGGGATTCCCGTTCGCCTGGACCCAGTTGCCACTGATCTGACGCCACAAGGGATGATAGCCCGAAGACGTGATCTTGGGCTCGGCAAGCATGGGCATGACGGGCTCAATCTGCTCGCGGGCGAGCTTCAAAAAGGCGGCTTGGCGGATCTTGGCCTGGTCCTTCAGCAACTCCATGGCAGGGGCGAAGAAGAAGGTCTTTTTGTCATTGGGGGCGGGATTGTGCAGATCCAGAAACAAGTCGAGGCGACCTTCAGCAATCAAACCAGAGAGGATGCGCTGCGCTGCGGCCACTTCGTTCCAGTTGGGCTTTTCGCTCCAGTCGCGATTGTGGTCCTGTGGAAGGGCATCCTTGCCGCCATTGCCAGTCGCGGCGTTGTCCACGTCCATGATCGGGACGATGTAGATCTCGGCATTCTGCCGGAGCCATGCGGCCTCCAGGTCATCGCTGAGGAGCCACTCGGTGAAGCCCTGGCAAACCCAGCTTGCCCCTGATTCCCAGGCATGCTGCCGGGCATGCACCCAGATGCCGAAGCGCCGCTCGGGGACGCGATCCCCCTCACTCACACGCAACATGGGCACGCTGCGTCCCTCACGAGAGCGACAGAGCTCCATCTCCTCTGCCATGCGATGCTCCCGGCCCATCTGACTGACAAAGTCCACTGCCCGCGATGGCGGATAGGGCGGCCCCCACGCGACCAAGACGGAGGTCTTCCCCTCTACCGCTGGCACTTGGTAAAGCATGCGTCCATCAGGCTGCTTCATCCCTGGGGCTGTGTGGACCCAGGTTTTGCCATCGAGAGAATAACTGGCCTGATCCGGCATGGCCCAACTGGAGGCCAGCGGCTTCCCCGGAGGACGACCCGGCACATGCGTCACCGCATCACTCCCGCTCAAACGCAGGGCCAGAGGCCGCGATGGCTCCAGGCCCGTCACGCGGAAGTACCACCAGCACGGCCAGCCACGGGCGGCTTCACCCCCTGGCATGAATTGCACCTCTTGCGTGGTCGCATCCGCAGAGATGACCCGAACGGACGCGCCCTCGAAATCAGTCTCCACCTCCAAGGCGCTGACGAGGTCGGGATGGCTCAACAGCAACCCAATAGCGACGGTAAACTCGAACAAGCAAAGCGGCCTCATTTCATCAGCATAGACAAAAGTGCCCGACAGGGGCAAGCCTGATCCATGGTACCCTGCCGCCGGAAGCCCTCCCAACCCGCTTCATGACAAAAGTACCAGTTCCTCGGTCTATCGCATGCAACACCGCCCCTGCCCTGCCGTAGTGATCACGCGACAGTCCCTGCTCCCATGAAGATCCTCTCCCTCATCGCCCCACACCCCACACTGGCCACCGTCCTTTGCGCCCTTGCCCTCCTGGTTGGCTCGCCCTTGCTGGCTGCGGAATCCAAGACCAAGACCGTTCAGGACTTTGGAGCGCTGGGCGACGGCAAAGCGGATGACACTGCGGCACTCCAGAAGGCGGTGGACAGCGGACTGGGCAACATCCAGCTGCCAAAGGGCATCTACCGCATCACCAAGACTCTGGCCATCGAGCTGGACAAGACGGGCTTCACCTCCTTCACCAGTGACGGCACCGCACGCATCGTCATGGCGGGCAAAGGTCCGGCGCTGCACTTCATCGGCACCCACACGGGATCTGCCGACCCGAAGCAGTTTCAGGAAAATGTGTGGGAACGCCAGCGCATGCCCATTGTGCGAGGACTTGAGATCATCGGCGACAACCCTGAGGCCGATGGCATCAAGTCCACTGGTGTGATGCAGCTCACCATCACTGAGACGCACATCCACCGCGTGCGGCACGGCATTCACCTGACCACGCGGAATCGGAACATCCTCATCGCGAACTGCCACATCTACCACAACAGCGGCTGCGGCATCTTCTATGATCGCGTGAACCTGCATCAGTCGAACATCGTCGGCTCCCACATCAGTTACAACGCCATGGGTGGCATCGTCTTCAGAGGGGGCGAAGTGCGCAACGTGCACATCGGCACCTGCGACATCGAGAGCAACATGACTGCGGACACAGAACCCACGGCAAACATCCTCATCGACTCACGCGAAGGCAGCACGGATGAAGTGGCCATCACGGGTTGCACGATTCAACACAACAGCAAGTCTCCGGGCAGCGCGAACATTCGCGTGCTGGGCAAAGGCATCACCAGTGTGAAGAATCCCACGCCCACCCAGGAAGGGCACATCACCATCACCGGCAATGTCTTCAGTGACGTGATGGTGAACATCCACCTCGACAACGCACGCGGCGTGAACATCACGGGCAACAGCTTCTGGGAAGGCTTTGAGCACGACCTCCTGGTGGAAAACAGCCAGGCCATCGTGGTGGGACCCAATGACTTCGACCGCAACCCACGCTACGTCGTAAACGGCAACTGGGCCAAGGATCTGAATGGCCTCGTCTTCCGCAACTGCGCCGACAGCAAGCTGCATGGCGTGCTGGTGAAAGGCGTCTGGACCAAGGACGCTGCCGTCCTGCTGGACAAGTGCGACCGCTTCACCGTCACGGATTGCAGCATCCTGGACTGCGACAACATCGGCCTCTGGCTGAAGGACTGCACCCGCAGCAAGGTCTCTGACTGCCTGGTACGGGATGACCGGCAACACGATGCCCGCAAGGCCACCCTCTCCCTGCGGGTCGAGGGCGGCAAGGACAACTGGATCAAAGGCAGCGTCTTCAGCAACGGCGTGAAGGCCGATGACGGGGTGGGTGTGCTCGAAGGCAATCGGTGATTTGATGCATCGGATTTAACCACAGAGGCACAGAGGAATACAAAACTTCAAAATTCAAAAGCCAAACTTCAAGGAAGGTTCAAAATCCAAGTCCCAATTCTGTGAATTCCGTTAAGGGCTCCTCCGGAAACCTCAGAAGGGCCGAAGGTCCGCCCAATACCAGCCGGGGTCGAAGGCCCCGGTATCCGTCAGGAAGGGATTGAGGGCTGAAAGTCCGTCCTATCAAGTCACTCCAGACCTCGCAACACCCCTGTTTTCTTCAAAGGGGTAGTTTCCGGAGGTGCCCTATAAGTTCAGTCCTTACCTCCCTCTGTTCTTAAATTGTCCGTCGGCGATGCAACAGCGCCAGCAAGCCG
>JBGGMQ010000804.1:0-8308 GCA_041287975.1 Verrucomicrobium sp.
GGCCACAAGTATCTCGTGCGTTCGCTGGCTTCCTGGACGTGGAACCCTGAACGCAATGCCATTGCCAGCGGCTACATCAACATTGAGTCGGATGGCGACTACAAGTTCGCCACCCACAGTTTCTACGATCGCAACCTTCTGAAAATCGGTGATCAGGAAGTGTGCGGATTCCGTGACGGCGAGGGGACCGTTGCCGCTGTGTCGCTCAAAAAGGGTTGGGTGCGACTGGTCTGCGCTGGCTTTTACGGCGGACGGGGTGCCGACGGTATCAATGTGCGCTGGCAGCCTCCCGGGCAGCGGGAACTCAACCCCATCCCCTCCCGGTTGCTGGCCCATACGGCAGACGCCTCCGTGGTGGGTGAGTTGCCTCCTGAAACTCCGACCCCGAAAGACAAAGGACTCCCGGGCAATCTTCTCGCCACGCACGTCATCACGGTGACGGACGACTTTATCGTTGAGGCCTACAAGAATGGCCGTCGTATCGAGGCACGCCGCCTTTTGGATGAGATCTTCGGGGCCACCGTTGAGCGCCTGAGTGTGCAGGTGCGTCCTGATGACTGGCTGGTGTTTCACGTGGTGAACAACCGCATGCGGTGGGGCGGTGCCAAGTACTTTGCGGTGGCGGGATGCCTTGGCACGGATGACTTCGGCTTTGTTTCAGATCCCGCTTCAGGTTCCTGGTCTGTCTGTGATGAGCCGGCCCGGGCCCGTGATTTCATTCGTGTGCGTGAGGAGGGGACGGAAGTTCGGGCCAGTCCCATCGCCCAGCCTTGGGCAGACGGGGATGGTCACATGCGCGCCCATGCTGGTATGAGCTTCTCTGGAAAGCCAATCTGGGGTGGGGCGAGCTCCACGTGGATCAAGTACATCGCCCCCAAGAAGTCAGCGAATCCAGCTCCAACCA
Source organism: Verrucomicrobium sp. (assembly GCA_041287975.1). Taxonomy (GTDB): domain Bacteria; phylum Verrucomicrobiota; class Verrucomicrobiia; order Verrucomicrobiales; family Verrucomicrobiaceae; genus Verrucomicrobium. The sequence continues at coordinate 905 of JBGGMQ010000804.1, forward strand.
AGCTCTCATCAGAGTCAGAGGCCAAACCAGAGACAGGTGATGCCGCGTCGCCACCGCCGTCACTCCCTGCTCCGACCAAGAAGGTGAACATCAGCAGCGTGAACCCAGCAGTTGTACCTCAGGCGCAAGCCAAAGAGCCCAAGGCCCTGCTCAATCCCACTCGCTGGCCCGTGCAGATTTTGTCGGCGGTTTACGGTACGGGGGGCAAGAATGCCGATGTGACATTGAGAGTGAAGGAACTCGTCGAGACCAAGCGCGCCTTCTTTGCGGTGAATCCGCCCACCCTTGGCGCTGACCCCAATCCCTACTGGAACAAGGGCCTCCACATCGTCTACATGAAGGACGGCGTTCGCCGGGAGCAGCATCGCAATGAGAACGAGTATGTGCTGCCCGAGAGTTTCTACGGACCGCAGGATGCCGCCGAACTCACGAAATGGCTCCCTGCCAGCCGTTGGCGATCAGAAAAGGGCGAGCTCCAGTTTCATGCCAACGGCACCCTCACGGGCATGGGGGTGGAGGGGGCACCCTTGTGGGAGGCAGTCTCTAAAAAGCAAATCCGCATCACCTGGTCCGCCGAACGCAAAGTCGACTACCCCTTGGACTACACCTGGAGCAGCTTTCACGCAGCCGAAAACGCCAGCGCCGTCTACCACGTCGTTCCTTGACGGAGTGTAGATCCTTTGCCTCTCTCTCACTCCATGCGCCACACACTCTCCCTCCTCCTCAGCACACTCGCCATAGGCACTGCCACGCTGCAGGCCGAGCAGTTTGTCCTCTTTGACGTGACCTTCCCTTTCACCAAAGCGGACGCTGACAACGCCACACCCAGCAAGTCCCACTTCTATGTAAAGGGCCCGATGCTCAATGCGGGGCGTCCCAAGGACTGGACCGCTCCCATCGACTACCGCAATGGCACCGCCCACGTGCGCCTGGAGGTCATCGACAAGCCTGAGGGCAGCGAAGCCACCACCTGGAGCGTTTGCTACATCCCGAACAAAGGCCAGAACCATGGCTATGGTGCTTTCAACACAGATGTGTACAAGGAGAAGGGTGTGTATGAACGAGACATCCCCATGACGAAATTCTGGCAGAACAACGACATCGTCTGGAACGAAGGAATCAAGGAAATGCACCTGGTGATCAAAGACAACAGCGGTGGCGGCGGCCACGCTCACAAGCGCCCTGACCATGAGAAGTTTTTTCCCACCAAGGTGCGCATGACCGTCATCCAGGTCTCCGCCGGAGACAAGTATGACCCCAAGCTGGTTAAAGAACTCCAGGCATCCGGGAATAAGAAATAACCAGAGGTTGCGTGCTTCAAAGGGGGCAGGGGGCAAGCTCAATTCAGGCCTTGTGTCCCGCTGTCAGCCGCCTCCAGCGCCGGAGGGGATCCCGCCCCGTTTTGGATTCTCTACGACGATTGGCATAGAGGTGCCATCCACCGTTGCACTGCGAGAAATGCTGGATTTAGTTCCCTTGCGACATGACTTCTGCGCTCAGGAGACTTGTCGCGAATTCTGCACAACCCCTTCCATTTCTCCTGTCGATGCTCACCTGCGAAGAGCCCAGACCTTCCATGCCTGTTGGACGAGGCCTCCCCTCCATCACGGCGCAGCGTGCCATCGCGTTGCACCCCGTCAGCCGTGAAGTGGTGTACGAGAGGGCTCCAGACTTGCAAGGGCCGGTGGCCAGCACGCAGAAGCTGCTCACGGCTTTGGTGACCTGGAGCGAAGGCCGCCTGGAGGACCGCGTGGTCATCCAGGAGGGAGACCTGTCTTGCATGCCCTATCATCTGGGACTGCAACCAGGGGAGCAGGCCACCCGGAGGGACCTGATTTATGCCATCCTTCTGGGGAGTTCCAATGACGCGGCCATGGCCCTGGCACGGGACAGTGCAGGGGGCACGGAGGCCTTCGCGGACAAAATGAACGCCATGGCCGGCGAGTGCGGCATGTCGCAAAGTTATTTTACCAACCCCCACGGTCTGCCTGATGAACGGCAGTACTCCACGGCGCGTGATGTGGCCCGGCTGGCCTGCCGCATTGACGGCACACCCGGGCTGCGCGTCATGGTGAACTGCCGTGAACACGCGGTGCCCCGGGCCGACGGGAGCGTCATCCTGCTGAGAAACCGCAACCGGTTGCTCCTCGATGTTCCAGGCTGTGACGGAATGAAGACGGGCTATACGCGCGCGGCAGGATACTGCCTGGTGGCGAGCGCCGGTGCGGGCCCGTCACGCCGCATTGTGGTGGTGCTCAACAGCTCTGAAGACGATGTCTGGTCAGATGCACGCACGCTTCTGTCCCATGGGTAATTGGAAATAAAAGAGATGTTGTTTTCGGGAGAGGTGTGCCTTCTTGCCCCTGTTTTGCCCGTTTTTTCCTCAAGCAAATCTGCGCGGCATCCGTCACGGAGAACGTGCTCGCGCACAAGCAGGTGAGTGACTTCTTATGGAACTGGAATTTAACAGAGCGGACCTCGACCCCCTGGCAAGGCTGCTGGCGGGGTTGGAAGCGGCGGACTTGGTGGATCCCTTCCTGGCAGAACGGGCCAGTGAGGCGTGGCAGGAGCATGCCAGGGTTCTCGATGGTCTCTTTGCACGGTTCGCTTCGGGTTATGCCCGGCCCTTTGCAGTGTGGTCCCAGACGCATCTCCAGGATTTCAGGAAACTCGATACGGTCTTCTACCCCTTCAGCGGGCCCGACTTCATGTATGCCCATCTGCTGCATCCCGCGGCCAGCACGATCCTGCTTGGGGGCCTGGAGGCCTGTGAGGCTCCGCACGCAAATTCCATGACAAATCTCTGGCCGCCACGGCTGGAGTTTCTGAGTGACCTCTCCAGTGGTATCCGGCACTTTCTGGAGCATTCTTTTTTTATCACAGCAGAGATGCGTGAGACCTTCGGGTCCAGTCGTTGGAATGGCATTCTGGTGCCTCTCCTGGTCTTCCTGTCGCGCACAGACCACTGCATCACGGGTATTGAGTCCACAGACCTTCCAGGGAGTTCTGTCACTTCAGGTGGCCCGCCTGCGCGTATCATCCGCATTCGCGCCCTTTTCCAGGGGAAGGTTCGTCAGATCTGCTACATCCAGAAGCATTTGAGGGATGACCATTGTCCCCCGTCGGATGCCTTCTTCCAGTTTGCCGGCAGCTTTGGTCCCCTGGGTGTGTTTTTGAAGAGTGCCAGCTACCTCCTGCATGAACCTGATTTTTCACATCTGCGTGACTTCATCTTTGACCGTGGTGCCTGTCTTGTACAGGACCCCAGCAGCATCCCGTATGAGGGCCTTCTGGATCGAGGCTGGAGAGTGAAGGTGCACGGCCAGTATCAGCGCTCCCCGCGAGTTTTCCCGCAGTATGAGCAGCCTCGTTTGATTGAAGTCTGTCAGACCAACGGCGCTCCGACCCCGGCACTTCCCTTTGGTTTTGGCTATCACCACCAGCCCTGCCTGGCCAGTCTTATGATTGCCACACCACGGCCAAAGCCAGCCTTGAACCTGACGCGCAACAAAACCGCCGCCACCGCCGCTGTGACTCTCTCACCCTGCTGGGAGGCGGCAGACCCATCTTGAACTCACAGGCTCGTGACCATGACCGCCATGCGTCATGTGACCGGACTCCTCTTCCGCACTGACGATCATGCGCATCTTGATGACCCAACGTGACCTGACCTTCCTCGGGGGCACAGAGATGGTCACTGTTGAACTGGCCAAGGCGCTCGCTGAACGGGGGCATGAAGTAGCGGTGTACACGCCGAAGAGCGGACGTATCGCCAATGTCATGATTTCCAGCGGGGTCTGGGTGCGGGACCGCCTCGCGGACCTGCCCTGGGTGCCAGACATCATCCACGGGCAGCACCACCTCCAGACCATGGCCGCCCTGGCCAGGTTCAATGAAACGAAGGCCGTCTACTACTGCCACGGCCTGCTGCCCTGGGTCGAGCGCCCACCCCTCCATCCGCGCATTGGCCGGTATCTCATGATGTGTGAGTGGCTCGTACCCCGCACCTTTCCTGAATACGGCCTGCCTCCGGAGAGGGTCGTCGTACTGCCCAATTTCGTAAACCTCACCCGGTTCACCCGCGTTCGCACCCCTCCTGCGCGACCCGTTCGCGCGGCCCTCTTTGGCGGCGACCTTCCGCCAGACGATCTCGAAAAGCTGGAAGGAGCTTGTGCTGCGTGCGGTCTCACGCTGGAGAAGATCGGGTACCAACATGAAAATCCCCTGGAGCGCCCGGAGATCTTCCTGCAGGGCTTTGACCTCGTTTTCGCCATGGGCCGCTGTGCCCTGGAGGCCATGGCCTGCGGTTGTGCCGTTGTTCCCTTGATGCCCGGCCAGGCCGGCGGGCTCATCACGGCAGAGACGTTCAACCAGCACGCTTTTTCCAATTTCAGCCCTCGTTATTTCATCACGGCCAACCAGATCAGCGCGGGCTGGCTTGGGGAGCAACTTGCGCTCTGGCAACCTGCAGAGGTGCTGGCAGTCACCTGTCTTGTACGTGAGCGGCACTCCCTGACGTTGGCGGTGGACCGTCTGCTGGAGTTTTATCAACAGGCACTGGCCACCCCTGCAAACCATGGGTCTGGGGCGTCGGTCTCTGAGTTTGCCTCCTACTTGGAGAGTATGGGAAGGGAAGCAGACACCCTTTGGGCGGAGGGCGAGGCTGTGCGGGCTCGCAACACCGCAGAGGCCCTCAAGTCCAAAGCCGTGAAGAAGGCGCTGCGACAGGCGGAGAAGGAGAATGAAAGACTAAAGACGGAACTCGCGACTCTCGAGATGCGGCATGACCTGACCTGGCAGACCTTGCGCGAGAGCTGGATGGGGCGCTGGGTGCAGGGCAGGGTTCGCCGTCTGCTGCGCCACATCCCGGATGCGACGGCGAGGGCTAAACACAAGGATCGTGAATCTGGAGACGTTTGAGGTAATGTCCCCGTCAGGATCGCAGCGCCCCTTTCCTTCCCCCGAGCTTGATGCCGGACCTGTTCGGTTTGTCGCCGGCCTGCGACCAAAGCGCTCTGGCACTTATCGCCTGGAAGCCATCACCCAAGGTACGAAGCAGGTGATTCACAACTACGGTCATGGCGGCGCAGGCATCACCATGAGCTGGGGATGTGCGGAGGGGGTTCGTGAGCTGGCGCTGGCCACCGGGCTGCATCCTCGCGAGACCCCTGTCGCTGTTCTTGGTGCGGGGGTCATGGGCCTTACCTCGGCCACCTTGCTGTGCGAGGCCGGCTTCTCGCCGACGCTCTATGCCAGCGTCGCTCCCTTGGCCAGCACCTCCAGCATTGCGGGTGGGCCGTGGTCGCCTTCGCTGGTGGACTATGACCCATCACCCTCAGGACGGGATGCTTTCGAGCGCATCCTCCGACATTCTCTCCGCTCTTACGAAAAACTCCAAGGTCACGGCTTTGGTGTGCAGAGGCGGGACCTCTACACGACCATCCCTTCTCTCAGCCTGTCCAAGCTGCCCCATGATATCATCCCTGAACAGGAGCCGCTGGCGCAACTACCCTTCGGGAGAGTGAAGACTCCTGGCTTCCGGTATGACACCCTCATGATCGAGCCCCTCGTGCTCCTGGCGCGTCTTGAGCAGGACTTGCGGGCTACCGGCGTCAGCTTCATCTCGCGCCGCTTTCGCAGCGCGGACGAAGTTGAAGCTCTGGCAGAGCCGCTGGTCATCAATTGCACCGGGCTGGGTTCGAGGGAAATCTGGCCGGACACCCACCTGCATCCGCTCAAAGGACAGCTGGCCATTCTGCCTCCCCAGCCCAGTCTTGAGTACCTCTTCAGTGACCAGCGAGGCTACGTTTTCCCCCGCAGTGACGGCGTCGTAGTAGGAGGAACCTACACCTTGGAGGAGGATCCGTCCCCGGACCCGGCAGTGGGCCTGCGGCTAATCCAGCAGATGAAACGCTGGTTTTAGGAAAGCACGACTGCAACCGGGCGTCACGAGGAAGATGCATCGCGACGTCTCACCTCAAACAGGATCGCCAGCACCGTTGTTGCGGCAACGGCAGGCCAGAGTATCTCGGAGCGAGTCCAGCCTGTAGCATCGCTGATGGCTCCCGATGCGACGATCACCACGAAGAAGAAGAGCATGGGAACCATGGCTTTGATGGAGTGGGGCGCTCCCTCGGACGCCCTCGCCACCAGTTGCTCCGGGGTCATCCGCCTCTGCCTGGCCCACCCGGTGGAGCAAAGGAACTCCAGCTGAATTTTCCGCCAGATGGGGAAACCACCAAGCCCGATCAGAAGCACCGCTGCTGCGATGAACCAGCGCTTGACGTCCGGAGCCAGATAAATCCCGATGGCAGGGGGTGCGAAAAATGTGGTCACATTCCAAAGGGTGAACATCAACGTCCGCATCCACATCTCCCATTTCTCGGAAGGGGTGAGATGGGCAACAATTTCCTGAACCGCTGGGGAGCGCAGCAGGAACCACCCGCCCTTGTTGCGGAAGAGTGGGAGTCTTTGGTTTGTGGAAATTCCGGAGTCAGGAGGCGGGCCACCTGGCTGGAGGTGCATGGCCACTGTCTCCACCTGGGTGCGGAATTCTGCCGCCGTGGCGAAACGCAGCTCGGGCATCTTTTCCAAGGCGCGCAAGACAATCTCGTCGATGCGGATGTCCAGTTGCACCTTCCTGGAAGGAGGCTCAATGGTCTTCCCAGGACGTTCTCCAGTGAGCATTTCATAAAGCACTACGCCAAGGGAGTAGATGTCTGCGCGGTGGTCTGAGTACCCCTGCTGATCCTGCTGCTCTGGCGCGGCGTAGTCGGGGGTGCCGCACATAAGGGTCGGTGCAGAGGCGGGCTGATCCGGTACGCCCTTGCGAAGTCCAACCGCATCACTGCTGCCCATTGCGGACACCAGCTTCGCGATGCCGAAGTCCGCGATTTTCACCTTGCCTTCTTTGTCGATGAGCAGGTTCTCCGGCTTGATGTCGCGGTGGACGATGCCGTGCTCATGCGCACACTGAAGCGCCTCGCAAACAGGCGGCACAATGCTCAGTGCCTCTTGTGGTGTCAGCTTCTTCGCTTGCAAGAGCTGGCGGAGGTTTACTCCGTCGATGAACTCCATAATCAGGTAGTAGAAGCCGCCAGTGTGTCCAAAGTCATGCACGGCCACGATGTGCGGATGGTTGAGCCGGGCCAGAGCCTGAGCCTCTCGTTCAAAGCGTCCGGCAAACTCTGCATCCTCCGCCCTTTCTGGAGCCAGCAGTTTCAAGGCAACCAGACGGTTCAGAGACTTCTGCCGGGCTTTGTAAACCACGCCCATGCCTCCACGGCCCAGGCATTCCATGATCTCCAGTTGAGGAAAATGGGGGGCGACCTCGGCAGGGGTGAGGGTGGGCAGGGCTGCAGGACTTTCGAGCTCCTGAGTGGGCTGCATGAGTTGCTCCATAAG